>NZ_CALGEO010000151.1:0-5867 GCF_937881865.1 Candidatus Proelusimicrobium excrementi | reverse complement strand
ACGCTGACTTCGACGGTGACCAAATGGCCGTCCACGTCCCGCTTACGCTTGAGGCTCAAATTGAAGCCCGCACGCTTATGCTTGCGACGAACAATATTTTGTCCCCGGCTTCCGGCAGGCCTATCGCGGCGCCTTCTCACGATATGGTTTTGGGCATTAACTTTATGACCAAAATCAAAGACGGCGACAAAGGCGAAGGTTCCGTATTCGCCGACGGCGAAGAGGCCGTCATCGCTTATGAATACGGCAAAATATCTTTGCACGCAAAGATAAAAATCGCCACCGTTATGGGGGTTTCCGATGAAGGCAAAGACGTTTCCAAATGGAAAAACTTTACTTCCGTCGGCCGTATACTTTTTAACAGAATACTTCCCAAAGGCTGGAAGTTCGAAAACCGCGACATCGGCAAGAAAGAACTCGCCGCTATCGTCAGCGAATGCTATAAAAATCCTAAGTATGGCAAATACGAAACCGTACAGCTTTTGGACAGAATCATGGATACCGGCTATAAATACGCCACAAAATCCGGCTTGTCCATTTCCATCGCGGATATGATAGTTCCCGAAGCCAAAGAAAAACGCGTGGCCGAAGCCAAAAAACAGGTAAAAGCCATTCAGAAACAGGCCGAACAAGGTATCATCACCGAAGGCGAAAGGTACAACAAAGTAATCGATATATGGATGAAAGTTACCGACGAAGTCGCCGAAGAACTGTTTAAAGAAATGAGCAGCGTTGAAAAGCAGCCCGTCAAAGAAGGCGGACAGAAATTCAACTCCGTTTATTTAATGGCGAACTCCGGCGCGAGGGGTTCCAGACAGCAAGTCCGCCAATTGGCCGGTATGAGGGGTTTGATGGCCAAACCGCAAAAGAAGCTTACCGGCGGCCAGGGCGAAATTATCGAATCCCCTATTACGGCGAACTTCAGGGAAGGTCTTTCGGTCTTGGAATACTTTATTTCAACTCACGGCGGTCGTAAAGGTTTGTCCGATACGGCTTTGAAAACAGCCGACGCCGGTTATCTTACCAGACGTTTGGTTGATGTGGGCCATAACTTGGTGGTAACGCAGGACGACTGCGGCACCTCCGACGGCGTACTTTTGAAATCTTTGATGTCCGGCGAAGAGGTTATAGAACCCCTTGAGGAAAGAGCTTTAGGCCGCTGCGCCTTGGAAGACGTCATCGTCAAAGACGGCGACAAAGACATTATCATTATTAAAAAAGGCGACATTATCAACCCGGAACAAGCCTCCGCAATTAAGAAATACGGCGTTGAATCCGTAAGGGTCCGCTCCGTACTTACCTGCGCCGCGCCTTTTGGAATTTGCGCGAAATGCTACGGCAACAGCTTGGCTACCGGCACTTTGGCCAGAAAGGGCGACACGGTTGGTATTATAGCCGCCCAGTCCATCGGCGAACCTGGTACCCAGCTTACTTTGAGGACGTTCCACATCGGCGGTGCGGCTTCCCGTGTGCTCAGCCGTTCTCAGGCTGTGGCGGAAGCCAACGGCAAAGCCGTATTTAAAGACGTCAAGATTATTACCGACAGATTTGACAATAAAATCTGTATTTCCAGAAACGGCTCTATATTTGTAGAGGCGGAAAATGGTAAAATATATGAATACAAATTACAGTACGGCGCCAGGGTTTACATTGATGATAAATCCAAGGTGACCAAAGATACTGTAATGGCAGAGTGGGATCCGCACTCCTTGCCGGTGCTCGCCGAAACCGACGGCGTAATCAAACTTGTGGACATACAGGAAGGTATGACTCTGCAGGAAGAGAGAAACAAAGTTACCGGTATTATTGAGCGCAAGATTACCGCAAGCAAAGTGGGCAGAAAGAACCCGCGCGTAATTATCGAAGGCAAAAAAGACAAGTTTACTTATCCTTTGCCTATCGACACTATCTTGCTTGTGGAATCCGGCGAGGAAGTTTTGGCGGGTGACGTCTTGGCGAAAATCGCCAGGGAAGCGGGCAGCACCAAAGATATTACCGGCGGTCTGCCGAGAATCGCGGAGCTTTTTGAAGCCCGCCGCCCCAAGAACCCTGCCATAATAGCAGAATTTTCAGGTGTGATAAGGCTGGAAACATCTCCGAAAGGGCTAATAGAGGTAGTCCTCAGGAATGATGAAATTAACAAAGAAGAGCATTACAGCATACCGCAGGGTAAGCACTTGGTTGTTTACGAAGGCGATAATGTTGCTGTAGGCGAAGCTTTGACAGACGGCGCCATTGACCCTCACGACGTGCTGCGCGTAAAGGGTATTAAAGAAGTGCAGGAATTCCTGCTCAACGCTATACAGGAAGTTTATCGTTTACAAGGTGTGAAAATCAATGATAAACACATTGAAGTTATCGTAAGGCAGATGTTAAGCAATGTCCGTATACAAGATGCGGGGGATACCTCCTTCCTTAAAGGCGAGATCGTCAACAAAGCGGTATTTGACAGGGAAAACAGACGCGTTAAAGCGCAGGGCAAGAGAGAAGCCCAAGCTGAAACCATACTCTTGGGTATCAGTAAAGCTTCACTCGCAAGCGAGTCCTTTATTTCAGCGGCAAGCTTCCAGGAAACCACAAAGGTTTTGACGGACGCCGCCATTAAAGGGCAGGTTGACCGCCTTGAAGGCCTCAAAGAGAACGTAATCGTAGGCCATCTGATACCCGCCGGTACCGGTATATCAGCAAAAGAAATCACTAAAGAATTTGAAGAGAAAAGCAAAAAAGAAATAGGAGAGAATTAAATAATGCCGACAGTAAACCAATTAATCAAACACGGCAGAAGCAAAGCTGAGTTTAAAACGAAAGCTCCGGCTTTAAACGCCTGCCCGCAAAGACGCGGCGTTTGCACCCGTGTGTATACGACGACGCCTAAAAAGCCTAACTCAGCTTTAAGGAAAGTCGCCCGTGTTAAGTTGACCTCCAAAATGGAAGTTACCGCTTATATTCCCGGCGTAGGCCACAACCTGCAGGAACACAGCATCGTGCTGGTCCGCGGCGGCCGTGTTAAAGACTTGCCGGGCGTGAGATATCACATTATCCGCGGCGCTTTGGACGCTTCGGGTGTAGGAAACAGAAAGCAGGGCCGTTCCCTTTACGGTGTGAAACGCCCCAAAGCTGGTAAATAGGAGATTGACTTAATATGCCGAGAAAAGGTTTAAGACCCAGAGACAGAAGGCCGTTGCCCCCGGCCGATTACAAGTACAATTCCGTACTTATGTCAAGGTTCATCAATAAAATTAATTTTGAGGGCAAAAGATCCACCGCGGAGAAGCTCGTCTTCAAAGCTATGGACATTATAAAAGAAAAGACCAAATCCGATCCGCTTGAAGTTTTCAACACTTGCATTGAAAACGTCCGCCCGCTTTTGGAAGTAAAAGCAAGGCGCGTCGGCGGCGCGACTTATCAGGTCCCCGTAGAAGTAAAACCTATCAGGAGCACTTCCGTAGCGATGAGATGGCTGCTTGCTGCGGCCCAGTCCAGGAAGGGCAGACCCATGGCCGAAAAATTGGCCGAAGAAATCCTCTTGGGTTCCAAAAAAGAAGGTTCGGCTTTCAAAAAGAGAGAAGATACTCACAAAATGGCCGAAGCCAACAGAGCTTTTGCTCACTTTAAATGGTAAGCAGGGATAGATAAATGGCAGATAACAATGTATTTCCTTTGGAGAAAATAAGAAATATCGGTATTATCGCTCACATCGACGCCGGTAAGACCACCACTACGGAACGTATTCTTTTTTATACGGGCCGCACTCACAAAATCGGCGAAACGCACGACGGCGCTTCGGTAACCGACTGGATGGAGCAGGAAAGGGAACGCGGTATTACCATTACCTCCGCGGCCGTGTACTGCAAATGGCGTGATTGCCAGTTCAACATTATCGACACTCCGGGACACGTGGACTTTACGGCCGAAGTAGAACGCTCTTTGCGCGTACTCGACGGCGCGGTTTGCTGTTTCGACGGCGTGCAGGGTGTTGAACCTCAGTCCGAAACCGTATGGCGTCAGGCCGATAAATACGGCGTACCCAGAATCGCTTATATCAACAAAATGGACAGAATCGGCGCGAACTTTAAAAGATCCGCCCAATCCATTGTTGATAAACTCGGCGGTAACGCCTGCCCTCTTCAGATCCCGATAGGGGCTGAATCTGAATTTAACGGCATGGTCGACATTATCACGATGAAAGCGATCGTTTGGGAAGGCGATCATACCGGCGCGGCTTTCCACGAGGAAGAAATCCCTGCCGATCTTAAAGAAGAAGCCGAAGCCGCAAGGGCTCACATGCTGGAAAAAATCGCCGATTTCGACGATGCCATCATGGAACGCTATTTAAACGGCGAAACCAATTTCAGCGTTGAAGAAATCCGCGCCGCTATCAGAAGAGGCACCTTAACCGGTAAATTCTTCCCTGTGCTTTGCGGTTCTTCCTATAAAAACAAAGGCGTACAGCCTTTGCTCGACGCTGTTTGCTATTATCTGCCTTCGCCTATGGATATTCCCCCGGTAAAAGGTACCAACCCCGATACGGGCGCGGAAGAAATAAGAACCCATTCTGATAAAGATCCGTTCTGCGCTTTACTCTTCAAAATTCAGACGGACCCTTATGTCGGTAAACTCTCATTCTTCAGAATATACTCCGGCAAACTCGACGCCGGCGATACGGTTCTGTTCCCTTCCAAGAACGCTCAGGAAAGGGTCGGGCGTATTATGCGCTTGCACGCCAATAAGAGGGAAGAAGTAAAATCCTTAAGAGCTGGCGACATCGCCGCCACCGTGGCTTTGAAAAATGCTTCCGTCGGGCAGACTTTCTGCTCCCCGGATCATCCGATAGTGCTTGAAAGCATTACCTTCCCGGAGCCTGTAATCTCCATCGCGGTAGAGCCTAAATCCAAAGACGATTCCGACAAAATGTCCACGGCTTTGGCCAAACTCGCCGAAGAAGACCAGACTTTCCGCGTCCGCACCGACGAAGAAACCGGCCAGACGGTTATTTCCGGTATGGGCGAGCTTCACTTGGATATTATCGTTGACCGCATGAAACGCGAATTCAACGTACAGGCCAATGTAGGCGCGCCTCAGGTAGCTTACAGGGAAACCATTACCAAGACTGTCCAGCAGGAAAGCAAGTTTATCAGACAGTCCGGCGGTAAAGGTCAGTACGGTCACGTATTCTTGAGGCTTGAACCCCAGCCGGCCGGCAAAGGGTTTGAGTTCGTAAACGAAATTACCCAAGGCCGCATCCCGCGCGAATACATTCCCGCGGTTGAAAAAGGCTGCCGCGAAGCTTTGGAAAGCGGCGCTTTGGCCGGATATCCGTTGGTTGACGTAAAAGTAGCCGTATACGACGGTTCATTCCACGAGGTAGACTCTTCCGAAATGGCGTTTAAAATCGCCGCTTCAATGGGTTTAAAGGAAGGCGCCAAAAAAGCCGCCCCCGTCCTCTTGGAGCCTATCATGAAGGTTGAAGTCGTTACGCCGGAAGCCAACATGGGCGATATCATGGGCGATTTAAGCTCCCGCCGTGCAAAAATCGGCGAAATGGGCGAAAGAGGCAATGCCAAATATATCAAAGCGCAAGTTCCGCTTTCAGAAATGTTCGGCTACGCCACTACGGTACGCTCACTTTCACAGGGCAGGGCCTCCTTTACTATGGAACCCAGCCACTATGAAGAAGTACCCGCCAACGTCGCTAAAGGCATAATCGAAAAGAAAACCGCCGCAGCGGCAAAATAAATAAACTTTAAGCCGCCCCTTAGAAATAAGGGGCGGCTTTATCTTATCACGGAGAATAGAAATGGCTAAAGAAAAATTTTCAAGAAGCAAGCCGCACGTGAACGTCGGAACGATTGGGCACGTAGACCACG
>NZ_CALGEO010000150.1:0-3396 GCF_937881865.1 Candidatus Proelusimicrobium excrementi | reverse complement strand
TGCCTGCTGCGGCAAGTATCTCTGCAAAGGTTACAACCTTGTAAGGTGTGCTTTCCACCGCACCTGCAAAGTCCTCTAGTCCGTAATAGTAAACCTTGCCTTCTTTAAAGTTGATGGTACCGCCAACGTGGCTGTGGATACCGGAAAGGTCAAGGAACAAAACGCCATCAAGATATACCCAAACGTCATCGTCACCGGTGAAGTTAAAGGTCATATCGTCGTTGTTCTTACCTGTAACGCCGCTCACGGGCTGAGCAAAGTCGAAATGGATGTCCATACCGAAATAAAAATCGCTTTGCTCGTCAAAATCTATACCATACATATCGGCAAAACCGTTTTGTGCTACAACCTTTTCGTAAAGCTGGTAGGATGCATCGGAGGAGCTTGTTATTTTGCCGGAGAAATATCTGAGCAGCTTGTAGGCAAAGTGGTCAACGCCGCCGTAGCCGATGTCGTAAGCCCAGCCGTCGCCGCCCAAAATCCATACGGATTTTTTGACGAGGTAATCGGCCAAAGCAAGCATTCTTTCATCCTTGGTTAAGGTTTTAAGCTTGGCGACTCTTTCTCTTTGAGCGTCGATTTCCGCGGTGGTTTTCTGGGAAGCGTTCAAGATTTCGTCAACCAAAGCGTCGTTGCCAAGCTCCGCCTTAATAGCGTTAAGCTGAGCGGCGGCGTCGCTGTAGAGCTGATCGTAAGCCAAGCGTATGCCCATACCGAATTCCGCGTTATCCTCAAAGAGGGAGTTCGCCCAAGCGGGGCCTTTGCCGTCGTCGCGTTTGCAATAAGGCGTTGTAGGCAGGTTGCCGCCGTAGATTGAGGAGCAGCCCGTCGCGTTGGCTATTGCAAGGTGATCGCCGTGAAGCTGGGTTAACAGTTTTACGTAAGGCGTTTCGCCGCAGCCAGCGCAAGCGCCGGAGAACTCAAACAAAGGTTTCTGGAGCTGAGAGCCCTTCACGCTTTCTTTTTTGGTTTTGACGTCGGCCTGTTTAAGGCTGAGGAAGAACTTAAAGTTTTCTCTTTCGTCTTTCCTTAAAGGAAGCTGCTCAACCATGTTGATTGCTTTCTTCGTCGCGTCGGTTTTGTTTTTGGCGGGGCAGTTCGTTACGCACGCGCCGCAGCCGGTGCAGTCTTCAACGGCTACTTGCACGGTGAATTTAAGGCCGGCCAAATCGGCTTTGCCGTCTACGGATTTAAAAGTTTTGGGGGCGTTGGCCAATTCTTCCGCTTTATAAGCTTTAATGCGGATAGCGGCGTGAGGGCAGACGAGTGAGCATATGCCGCACTGTATGCAGGTGCTGGGATCCCACGCGGGAACCATAAGCGCGATATTGCGTTTTTCGTACTGGGTCGTGCCCGTCGGGAAAATACCGCCCACCGGCATTTTGGAAGTCGGCAGTTCGTCGCCGTTGTAGGAAATCATTTTGCCGAGAACGTCTTTAACGAATTCCGGGGCGTCGGCCGGTACGGGCGGCACCATGGATATCGTGGAAGTTACGTGATCGGGATATTTGATTTCATGCAAACCGTCAAGGGCGGCGTCCACGGCCGCATAGTTCTTGTTGACGATTTCTTCGCCTTTTTTGGAATAGGTCTTTTTGATGGCTTCTTTAATGGCGGCGATGGCGGCGTCTTTTTCAATTACGCCGGCAATGCCGAAGAAAGCCGTCTGCATAATGGTATTGGTTCTTGAACCCATACCCGTCTTCAAAGCGATGTGGGAAGCGTCAATGGCGTAGAATTTAAGTTTCTTGTCGATAATCTGCTTCTGCACTTCTTTGGGGAGTTTATCCCAAACTTCTTCTTTTGAATAAGGAGCGTTCAAAAGGAAGGTTGCGCCCTGTTTGGCTTTGCCGAGGATGTCATATCTTTCCAAGAAAGAGAACATATGGCAGGCGATAAAATCGGCGTGCTCAATAAGATAAGGCGCGCGGATATATTTTTTGCCGAAGCGGATGTGGGAAGTCGTCATGGAACCGGATTTTTTGGAGTCGTAGACGA
This sequence comes from Candidatus Proelusimicrobium excrementi, assembly GCF_937881865.1. Lineage (NCBI taxonomy): Bacteria > Pseudomonadati > Elusimicrobiota > Elusimicrobia > Elusimicrobiales > Elusimicrobiaceae > Candidatus Proelusimicrobium > Candidatus Proelusimicrobium excrementi. Next base: position 1,398 of record NZ_CALGEO010000150.1, on the reverse strand, counting down.
AATAGCCCTGCGCCAAATTGTCGGTATTGGCGCTGATAATCTTCATCGTGTTTTTATTGGCGCCTACAGTACCGTCGGAACCTAAACCGTAGAACATGGCGTTAAAGGTGCCGTCGTTTTCATTGGCTTCGAAAACCGGCGTTTTGAGGGATTTGCCGCCCAAGTCGTCTTCAATGCCGAGAATGAAGCTTGTTACGGGTTCTTTGGCGTCAAGGTTGTCAAACGCGGCTTTTACCATGGCCGGCGTAAATTCTTTGGAGCCGATGCCGTATCTTCCGCCGATGATAAGCGGGGTGGAGGGGAATTTCTCTTTGGCTTCTTTGGTTAAGAAAGCGGAGCAAACGTCCTGGAATAAAGGTTCCCCGAGAGATCCGGGTTCTTTGGTCCTGTCTAGTACGGCTATTTTCTTTACGGTTTTGGGGAAAGCGTTGATAAAATCAACCGAGCTGAACGGCCTGAAAAGTTTTACTTTAAGTACGCCGATTTTTTGGCCTTTAAGCATTTCCACCGCCGTCTGGGCTACGTCCGCGCCGGAAGCCATTACTACGATTACTTTTTCAGCATCGGCGTCGCCGACGTATTCAAAAAGGTCGTATTTTCTGCCGGTAAGTTTGGCGAATTTGTCCATATATTTCTTAACTACGGCCGGGGTGTTTTCGTAAAATTTGTTTACGGCTTCTCTGCCCTGGAAGTATACGTCGGGGTTCTGCGCGGTTCCGCGGATTGTGGGGTATTCCGGGTTGACGGCGTTTTCTCTGTGTTTGGCGACGAGTTTGTCGTCAATCATTTCTTTCATGATTTCTTTGGAAATTACGTCAACCATGTTAAGTTCGTGAGAAGTTCTGAATCCGTCAAAGAAGTGCAGGAACGGCACTCTGGCTTCAAGCGTAGCGGCCTGAGCAATCAAAGCGAAGTCCATCGCTTCCTGCCCGTTGGCGCTGGCGAGCATGGCCCAGCCGGTTTGGCGGACGGCCATAACGTCGCTGTGATCGCCGAAAATGGATAAAGCGTGCGTGGCCAAAGCCCTGGCCGAAACATGAAAAACGGTGGGCGTAAGCTCACCGGCGATTTTAAACATGTTCGGAATCATAAGGAGTAAGCCCTGTGACGCCGTGAAAGTGGTTGTAAGGGCGCCGGCGGCCAATGCGCCGTGCACCGCGCCTGAAGCGCCGCCTTCGGACTGCATTTCGCTTACTACCGGGACATTGCCCCAGATATTTGTTTCGCCTTTGGCGGATTTGGCATCGCAAATCTCACCCATTGTGGAAGAAGGCGTAATAGGATAAATTGCTATTACTTCGTTGGTTGCGTGGGCGACGTGGGATACAGCGGTGTTGCCGTCCATCGCGGTTAATTTATTGGACATTTACATTCTCCTCAGTTAAGTAGAGCGCGCGC
>NZ_CALGEO010000149.1:0-2331 GCF_937881865.1 Candidatus Proelusimicrobium excrementi | reverse complement strand
ATAGAAGTCAACGGGGAGCTTGACTGCGTCAAATCCGCACCGGCTTTGCTTAAGGATATTTTACTGCCGGGCGGGCGCGCCGCTTTCCTTACTTTCCACTCCACCGAAGACAGAATAATAAAATTCGCTTTTAAAGAGCTTGCCTCCGGCGGGGATTTTAAACTTGTAAACAAAAAGGTTATAGAGCCCTCTTGGGCGGAAATAAAAGCCAATCCCCGCGCCAGGAGCGCAAAACTCCGCGTAATTGAGAGGATTAAATGAAGATTTTTTACGTTATTTTGCTTTGCGGCTTATTTTTGCTCCTTATAGCAATGGAGCGCGTGCAAAAGGAGAAGACCGGCTATCAGGTGGCCACGGTTATGGAAGATATAACCTTTAAAGAAGCCCGCAACCAGTACCTGCGCTATAAAATAGGCGTGTATAAATCGCCGCATAAAATCATGGCGGCGGCCGAACGTGAGGGTATGCGTATAGCCGCTCCGTCGGAAGTTATAGTTTTGAAGGACAAAGATGAAAACGCTGAAATCAAGAATTAAAATTTGCGCCATAGCCTGTTTTTTGCCTGCAGTTTTTATCGCCGGCCGGCTGTTTTATTTGCAGACTTTCAGGCATGAAGAACTGCTTACCAAAGCCGAAAAGCGCGTCTATACCCAAACCGTCCCGGATACCGTCCGCGGAAAAATATTGGATAATAAAGGCGTGGTTCTGGCGGAGAGCCTTCGCACTTATTTCGTGGCGGTCAGCAAAAAGAACGTAAATAAAAAAGACGCTCTTTTTGACGTGCTGGGCCAAGCCCTTTCCGTAAGCAAAGCGCAGTTAAACAAACTTTGGAATTCAAAAGGGAATTTCTTTTACGTCAAGAAGGAAGTTACCCCGCTGGAATACGAAAAACTGGAAGAGCTTATCAATAAAGAAAGAGTGCGCGGAATAGAAATAGAACCGCATTATACGCGCATCTATCCTTATGACGGCATAGCGCAGGATATTTTGGGGGCGACGAACTCCCGCAACAGCGGGCTTTCAGGCATAGAGCTTATGTATGAAGACGAGCTCGCGCGGCGCACAAAATCCAAACGCGTCAAAAAAGCGCGCCGCGGCGGAATAATTTACGATAAAGAGCAAACGGAATTTTTGGATATAGCTGACGTCTATTTGACGATAGATTCCCTTGGGCAGTATTACGCGGAAAGCACTCTTAAAAAATATGCGGAAGAATATAAAGTAAAAAGCGCTTTCGCGATAGTGCAGGACCCTGAAACCGGCCATATTTTGGCGGCGGCCTCTTACCCGGCTTTAGACGGCCGAAGCCTGCCTTTGCAGTTTGTTTACGAGCCCGGTTCCACTTTTAAAACGATAGCCGTGGCGGCCGCCTTGGACAGCGGCGCGATAAAGCCGACGGACAGATTTTCCATGGAAGACAATAAATGGAAAGTCGACGGCATAACCATACGCGATCACCAAAAAAAGCCCAGTTTGGACGTAAAAGAAATATTGGAAGTTTCTTCCAATATCGGCGCGGCGAAAATATCGCACGGCTTAGGCGCGCGGACGATGTATTCTTACATAAAAAAATTCGGCTTCGGCGTAAAAAGCAATATATCTTTTTTGGGCGAGCCTTCCGGCATTTTGAGGGAGCATACCCGCTGGAAGCCGATTGACACCGCAAAAGCCGGTTACGGATACACGGTGGCGGTTACCGGCGTGCAGCTGGTTACGGCTTATTCCGCCATAGCCAACGGCGGAACTTTAATGCAGGCGCATTTGATAGATAAAATCAAATTCGCGAACGGGATGGAAGAAGTTTTATCAAAGCCGTCCAAGGTAAGGCAGGCCATAAGCAAAAAGACGTCCGATCAGCTTAAGGACTTGCTGGTCAGCGTGGTTGAAAACGGCACCGGCAAAGGCGCAAAGGTAAAAGGATACAGCGTCGCCGGCAAAACCGGCACCACGGAAAAAATGGCGCAAGACGGCAAATACCAAAGAAGTGCGCATATAGCTTCTTTCTGCGGTTTTGTGCCGGCTTATAAACCCAGATTTACCATACTAGTGGTTTTGGACGAGCCCGAACGCGCTTTGTTCGGCGCGGCGTCCGCAAAAATATTTTCTGAAATAGCGGCTAAATTCCTTACTTTATACGCCGTTGAGCCTGATGAGGAGACACGATGAAACTTAACATAACTTATGAATCTTTGTCTAAGATTCTTGACGGTAAACTTACCGCCGAAAAGCCCTTTTCCGTATTGGAAAAACTAAGCATAGACAGCCGAACTTTGCAAAAAGGGGAGGCTTACCTCGTTATAAAAGGCCAAAAACACGACGGCCATAAATTTA
>NZ_CALGEO010000148.1:0-2653 GCF_937881865.1 Candidatus Proelusimicrobium excrementi | reverse complement strand
AAGAAGTAGTAGATGCCTCCTAGAAATGTGACTAGACCAATAAGGCAGAGAATAAGTTTTATTATTTTTTTGAACATAGGATTCCCCTTTCTATCCCAATGGGTTGTTTTTAATAAAGTTGGATAATTTGCATAAAGTTTTCCCACTATTTATGAAATATATGTATAATTGAAATTAAGTATAGTATTTATTCCATTATATTTTAGCAAGAAGGAGGTAAAATGAGCTACGATATAATGGAAGATGTAAGAAAATATAAGGTGGGTATTTATATAAGACTTTCTAAGGAGGACGAAGAAAAAGGCAAATATAATGAAAGTGAAAGTATAAGTAACCAACGAAATATTCTTTTGCAATATTTATCACAAAACAGATTAGATTTAGAAGAAGAGTATGTTGATGACGGTGTATCAGGTACAAGTTTTGATAGACCAGCGTTTAATAGGATGATAAAAGATATAGAAAATAAAATTAATGACAGTATTTCTCCTAAGCCGGATTTTGAATTGAAAATAGATGAATTTCAAAAGATTATTCATTTATATGTTAGAGAAGGTGAATACAAGCCTTACTTTTACAAAGGAAAAGCTTATAGAAGAAGTGACAGCGCGACTATAGAAGTTGATCAGGCTGAACTTAAAACTCTTGTTTTGGAAAAGGAAATCCTGCCGGGCCGCAAAATACTTGTAAGCGGCAACGGGCGTTGCAATTTTACCAATATAAACGCTGCGCCGGGCAAGTATTACGGTGATAAAGCTTTTGTCAAATCCGTTTTGGAAGTCTTCCCGCCCAAAGCCTGCCTTAAATTTTTTGACGGCTTGGGCCTTTTGTACAGGGAAGAAGAGGGCGGAAGATACTTTCCTTTGACGGGCAAAGCAGCGTCGGTCAATGATTGTTTTTCCGCCGCGTTGTCCGCCGCCGGCGCGGAAATTAAATATAAAACGGAAGTTCTGTCTTTAAGTAAAAAAGGCGCCGGCTTTGAATTAAAATGCTCTGACGGTGCTTCTTACTGCGCGTATTATGCGGTTTTGGCTTGCGGCGGAGCGGCCTATCCGCAGGTTTCGGGCACCATGAAAGGCTATGAGTTGGCGCGTTCTTTGGGCCATTTGGTAAAATCGCCTCGCCCGGCTTTGAGCGCGGTTGATTTTAAAGAAACCGCGGCCGCACGTTTGACGGGGCTTAAACTGTATTGTTCTGTTTCGCTTTCCTGCGCGCCTGAAGATAAAGAAGATGGGGAAGTTACCTTCGGTTCAAAAGGTGCGGCCGGGAATAATATTTTAAGTTTAAGCCGCAGGGCCAAAGCCGGCGATAAACTTATAATAGATTTTATGCCGCAGTTTTCCGCTCCGGCTTTGAAAGAGCTCTTCCTTAAACGCGCGGCTATGTACCCCGGCTTTAAAATAAAAGAACTTTTTACGGGGATACTGCCTTCAACGCTTGCAAATTTGCTTATTGATTACGCCGGGCTCAGAAAAAATACTCTTTTGCTTGAAATTAAGGATAATATTTTTGATAGAATAGTATCAACGGTTAAAAGCTGGCCTTTTACGGTTGCGGGGCTGAGGTCTTTTAAAGAGGCTTCCTGTTCCGCCGGCGGGGTTGATACGTCGGAGATTTGTTTGGGGACATGCGCCTCAAAAAAAGTAAAAGGCTTGTATATTACCGGCGAACTTTTGGATATAGACGGCCGCTGCGGCGGATATAATTTACAATTTGCATGGGCAAGCGGTTATACCGCGGCCAAAGCGATAGAGGTTGAATATGGAAAATTTAATCGTAAGAAAAACTAAAGCTCTTGACGGAGCGGACAAAGGCAAATTTTTGCGCGTTTATTTGCTTGAAGGAAAAGAAGTCTATACCGAAAAGCTCGATGAAAATTTGGAAATTATCGGGACGACCGGTTCTTTGCCGGACGGCTTGGTAAAAGAGTTTTTTGACAACGGCCTTACGTATTTTCAATGCTATTTTAAAGACGGAAAGCGCAACGGTTCAAGCAAGATTTTTTATGAAACCGGCAAATTGAACGTCGAAAAAGAATACTTAAACGGTATGCTGCACGGGCGGGCTTTCGTTTATTACCCCAACGGCAGACTCAGAGAAGAATTTTCCTACGTAAAAGATATCGAAAACGGCAGAAGATTAAGATATTATCCCAACGGCAAAATACTTGAAGTGGCCGAATACGTCGACGGCGATATGGACGGCGTATGCAAAGCTTACGACGAGGACGGAAACGTTATGTCCGAAAGCGTTTATAAGAAAAACCAAATCGTTGGCGATAAAATTTCCTATCATAAAAACGGCACCATAGCCATGATTGCCCCGCATAAAAACGGCAAAGCCAACGGCGTCACCAAGAAATATTCCGAAACGGGCGACCTCTTGGAAGAGTGGATTTTTGAAGACGGGCAGTTGAAGGGGAAGAAAGATTATACTCTGAAAGACTTATAAGCCTTTGTGTTTTGACTCGGCCTAAGTTGCGCGCTCTCATTTTTTTACTCGCGTGATATTGCGTACTCGAGGCTAGCAGACTTCCGTATTTGGCCGTATTTGCGTTTTTTCGTCAGTCGGATACTGCGCGCCCTCTGGGCGCATCATCTAGGTTAAGCAAAGCCTTATACTGCACCTTGCGCCGCTCTGATTTTTAAAAGAA
>NZ_CALGEO010000147.1:0-3492 GCF_937881865.1 Candidatus Proelusimicrobium excrementi | reverse complement strand
GGGACTGTTTTTATATTTTTTGGCTGTTATTTAAGCTCAACGGTGCCGCCGGCTTCGGTGATTTTCTTTTTCAATTCTTCAGCTTCAGCTTTGGCTACGTTTTCTTTTACGGTTTTAGGAGCGCCTTCGACTAAGTCTTTAGCTTCTTTAAGGCCTAAACCGGTGATTTCGCGGACTACTTTGATTACCGCGATTTTCTTAGCGGCGTCTACGGACGCTAAGACTACGTTGAACTCATCCTTCTCTTCTGCGGCTGCTGCTGCGGCGGCAGGAGCGGCTGCTACCGCTACTGCGGGGGCTGCGGCTTTTACGCCAAATTTTTCTTCTACTGCTTTTACGAGCTCGGAAAGCTCAAGTACGGTCATCTCAGCTATCGCATTGAGAAGTTCTTCTTTCGTTAATTTTGCCATTGTATTTATTTCCTTATTTTCTTTGAGTAGCTGCCTTCTGCTTAGGCCGAGCCTAAACCCGTGCATTTATCCCAATGGGGCTACTACCGCTCTTAGGCGGGTTTGACTTTGTTTATTTTTTGCTGTCTTCAACAGCTTTAAGGACATAAGCAAAGTCTCTGATAGGAGCTTGAAGCACCTGCGCGCTCTGGGCGACCGCGCTGTATAAAGCGCCGGCCAACTTGCTGAGGTTCTCTTCCCTGCTGCCAATGGTGGCAAGGACTTTTACCTTGGCTTCGTCATACCATACGCCGTCGGTGTATCCCGCTCTTATCTTAAAGGCTTCCATTTTCTTGCCGAAATCAGCCAAACCTTTCGCCGCCAAAGCGACGTCGCCGTCTTCTTTAAGAATGGCAATGGCCGTAGGGCCTTTTAACAGGCTCTCGTCCACGCCTTCCACACCGGCGTTTTTAAGGGCGTGGAATAAGATGGAGTTCCTTTCGATTCTAAATCTGCATTTAGCGTCGGAAAGACTCGCTCTTAAACCGGCAAGTTCCGTGAACTTTAAACCCTGATATCCGGTAAAGAAGATTCCGGCGGACTGTTTGATTTCTTCCGCAAGACTCTGGGACCTTTCTTTTTTCTGTTCTTTTGTTAAGTTCATACTTTTATTTTTATCCGGGGCCGTATTTTACCTCTTAAAACTAATTTTTTAAGCGGAAAAAGGGACGGCTAAAGACCTGCCGCTTAAACTTAAAGTTCAGCAGGACTACAGCTGTGCCCGAAATCTGTTACTGCAAGATAGTTTATTTTATCAATTCTAACTGCCTTTTACAAGCTCTGTGTTTGTAATGTTTATCCGCAGCTATTAGGAATATTATACGAAATTATGGCCGTTTATTGCAAGCAACCGTCAGAGGAAAACAAAACCCGCCGCATATATTTGCGGCGGGCGATTTTGTGCTTATAAGATATTATTTCTTAGGTTTTTTACCGTCTCCGCATCCACATCCCATAAATCGCACCCCCTTGTCAAAATTACTGACAATATTTAATATAGCCGGCTTTGTGCAAAATGTAAAGGGGCTATAATTTATAGGTTAAAGTTATTTCCGATTTTACTTTTATCTGCCCGGCTCCGGCGGCTTCACCCTGCGCCGGAGAAGCACCGTAAGAATTTTGCACGACATTGGACACCGATGGAGCCGGCCTGAAAGAAGGCGCCTGAGGGGCATTTTCCCGAACATTGACGATTTTGCCCAGCTTTATTCCGGACGCTTCCGAAAGGAGTTTAGCCTTTTCCTTGGCGTTTGATATTGCTAAAAGGCGGGCTTCGTCTTTGTATTTGCGAAGGTCCTTAGTATAAAACTCCACGTTTTCCACTTGATTTACGCCCAATTCGAGCAGCCCGTACAAAAGCTGCTCGTAATTGGATAAATTGTTTAAAGTTACTGTAAAAGTTTGGTTAAAACCGTAGCGCAGGCTTTCTTCGTCATAACATTTGCCGCCATCCCGGCAGACTTCCCTGTTATAGTAAAAAGGGGATATATTTATATTGTTAAGCTGTATGTATTTGCGCTTTATGCCTTTTTTGCCGCAGAAAGCATAGGCTTTATCCAAAATTTTCTTCATTTTATTTTTGCCTTCTTCCAATGTTTTCGTCCTCATGGATATGCCGAAAGTCAATTTTGCGGAATCCGGCTGAACCAGCACTTCAGCTTCCGAAGTTACATTGAAATATTTATTTCCGCAATCTTTTGCGTACAAAGACGCTGATAAAAGAAATAAAGTAAAAAGAACCGTCAAATGTTTTTTCATATAGACCTCTGAATCCTGCACAAACCAAGCATAAGATAATTGCCGCTAGAGGTATATTTTATTATAAACTTATGCGATTTGGAATATATTTCTAAAATCATATAAACCGTCAACCGCTATTTACAATTAATATGTTTAGAAAACCAAACAAATAAAACCCCGCCTCAGCTTATGCCTTGGCGGGGAACTTATAAGGGAAAAGGCTTTACTCACAAGTATAGAAAAGATATTCGCAATTCAGCTTGCAGGCATTATCACTGCCGTATTTATCGCACCATTGCCATCCGCCGTTACAGTAATCCTCCCAAGATGAAGCGTTGACATTCGCATAACAATTATAGTTAATACCGTCGGTTCCTTTACAACTGGGGGAACCGGAACAAGCTTTTAGGCCTTTCCCGGGCATAGCATTTTGCCGGCATATCTCCGAAGCATGGGAATCATTTCCGCATGCTCCGCCTGTATAGATATAATCAAAGCCGCTCCATTCATCGCGTAAAGTTTTCTCAGAATCTGTTTTTTTAACGCATTTTCCCCCGGATTCAAAATAGCCTTCCGGGCAGGCAAGAGCTTCTTTTAACTTGCAATATCCGTCCCAGTCCATAAAACCGTTGCTTTGGGTTCCCCTGGGAACTTTTTCATATCCATCATCACATTTGAAATCACAGAGAAAATAGCCGTTTTCCGTATCATATTCCCTTTTATCCCAAGCATAGCCGTGTTCGGGAATGCCATTTTCGCAGGTATAGCAGGCTTTCTTTTCTGCCCAATACAGAGAGTCTTTGTCACACATATTATCTTCACAAAGTTCTTCTATACTAAATTTGTTGATATCAGGCGCATATCCGCATTCTTCGTAGCGCCAACGCCCGTTTGGGCAACAATATTGTATACAGGTCCAGCATCCGTCACTTTCCGCCATATAAAAGACATGATTTAAAGGAACTGAAATGTTTCCCATGCGGCAATTTGCCATAATCGTTTGCGCACAGGATAAAGAAAAGAAAACAACAATAATTATTCTAGATACAAACAGATTAATTTTACAACTCACTTTTTTCTCCTTTAGCATAAACTCCTTGTAAAAATAAGATTAAAGCAATTAAGCAGGTTTTTAAACAGGAGTGGCTGAGATATGGGTAAAATTTATCAAAAAAAACAAGTCAACTGTTTTTATTTTTCGCCTTACATAAAGCGCATTATAATAGGAATTTTTCTTTATAAACATACAGTTACGCGCCTTGTGCGCGTCCTGCTTTTTACATCGCTTAAAAAGCTAAGGCAA
>NZ_CALGEO010000146.1:0-9246 GCF_937881865.1 Candidatus Proelusimicrobium excrementi | reverse complement strand
TATTTTTGAGGAAGGAGGTATACTAAGAGTGATGCCGCCAAAGGCGGCGCAGTACCCAAGCGAAGAAAGGCCGCAAAAAACGCCAAATACGGAAGTTTGCTAGCCGTGAGCAAGAAAGATAGACCGAGTAAATAAATTAAAACAGCATTCAAAACCTGGTACCGATATACATATTCCCGTCCGGCCCAACATACTTCAAATTGCCCAAGCTCCTTCTGCTGAGTTCTTCCCTTAGTTTTATTTCCTCGCGCAGCTTTCTTTGTATTTCTTTGTCATTCTTAAATACAAAACCGCGCAGTTCAGCACCCATTTTTGCACCGGCTTTGTCGGCCGCCATAGTGGCTTTTTCGGCGTTGGCGCCTCTGCTGATTTTCCTGTACACGCCATACAAATCCGCAATCATTTCGGCCGGCTCTCCGGCGTATCCCGCCAGCATAGTCCCAAACAAATGATACCAATCCCCGAATTTATTCGGGCTGGCGGCGTATAAATCGGCAAGCTTCTGATTGACGGCTGTTTTTTCTCTGTCGGCTTCAAATGTCGCGTCGGAAAGGACATTTTCTATCGTCAAAATCGTCAAATAAACATTCCCTTTATTTAAAGCGTAACTCTTGCTGAAAAGCTGCTCCATCGTAACAGAATTATCCGGTCTGCTCAGTATCCAGTTAATTAGAGGGATTTCCTGCCCGACGTACATAAAACGCGCGGAAGTGGCCGTCGCCAAAGACATTATTATCTTAGAGGCGATTATTTTACCCGAAGAAAAATGACCCGGCGCCCAATAGTGCATTTTGCCGAAGGAAATTCCCCACTTTCCGTTTTTTATTATCTTTTTAAAATTCGCCAGAGTGGTTTCCATATTAAACAGCGGAGTTGCCTTAGAGTTATCCGCAACCCTGTTATTTTGAATGTTTAAAATAGGATTTTCCCGCGCGAAACGCGGTTCCCTTAACTGGGACTCCTCCGGAGGAATGTTTTTTAATAATATGCATTTTTTAATGCCCGTTTTGCACGTTTCAGAAAAAAGCGACAGCAAAGCCTTATCTCCGTCCGGGTCAATCAGCTTCAATTGTTCCTGACGGTAGGTAACCGTATGAGCAAAAGCAAGTACGGCCGAACTTATCAGCAAAACGGAAAGCAAAAAAACCGCTGTTTTATTAAAAAATGTTTTCATATTTTTTATTATACAACTATTATATTGACTTAACATTGCCCGCGTTTTATGCACGGAACCAAAAACCCCGGCCTAAGCCGGGGTCTTTTTTACTCTAACACGATTTTATAATCTTCCCACGCGATCTGCGGATCAGACTGAACCTTCAAACTGCGGTGGATGTTTTGCTCTATGATATTCTGCTTCTGCTTGATGTAATCGGCCAAAAGCGGATGCAGAACAAGCCTTAAATTACCGCCGGGGCGGCCTTGGGTAAGGTCGTAAATTTCACGCTGAACTTTAATGCGCATGCTCTCCGCGGAAAGCACTCTGCCGCTGCCGTGGCACTGAGGGCATTCTTCCGTTATAAGGCTGCCGGTGCTTTCTTTTTTGCGCTCGCGGGTCATTTCCACAAGGCCCAGGCGCGTTATGGGCAAAATTCTTATCTTGGCTCTGTCGCGCTTGACGGCGTCGTTTAAAGCGTCAACGACTTTATGGCGGTTGGAAGCCTTCTTCATATCAATAAAGTCGATAACTATAATCCCGCCGATATTTCTAAGCCTAAGCTGATGAGCTATGGCGTAAGCGGCTTCGATATTTGTTTGGGTGACGGTTTCCTCCTGCGATTTGCTGCCGGTAAATTTGCCGGTGTTGACGTCTATGGCGCAGAGGGATTCGGCTTCCTGAATGATAATGCTGCCGCCGTTTTCCAAAGGCAGTTTTATGCGGCGGAGTTTTTCGATTTCCGGCTCTATGTTAAAGGCTTCGAAAATAGGTGTTTTGCCTTTATAGAGTTTTATTCTGTCTTTAAGTTCCGGCGATATTTTGGAAACGAAATCCACCACTTTTTCATAGTCTTTTTTATTGTCAAGCATATAGACTTTGACGTCTTCGGAAAGGATATCCCTGGAAACCTGCAAAACGCCGTCCATATCCTCATGCAATATTGACGGGGAAGGGGCGCGTTCAAACTTGGTGATAATGGTTTTCCATTGTCTGTAAAGATATTTGATTTCCTTTTCAAGTTCGTCTTCGCTGGCTTCTTCCGCCTCGGTGCGGACTATGCAGCCCATGCCGTCCAAATATTTCTCGGCCAGTTTTTCCACCATGGAATTAAGCCTTTCGCGCTGGGCGTCGTCCTCAATATTTTTAGATACGCCGACAAAACGCTGATTTGGCGTAAGCACCAAATATCTGCCCGGCAACGTTACGTCCATGGTTACCTTCATGCCTTTGGTTCCGATTGCGTCTTTAACCACCTGCACCATAACTTCCTGGCCTTTGTAGAGGATCTTGTCTATCGGGCGTTTATCGCCTTCGATAACGTCGGAAATATAAAGGTAAGCGTTCTTTTCGTAACCGATGTTTAAAAACGCGCTGGAAATACCCGGCAGCACGTTTTCCACAACCGCCTTATAGATATTTCCAACTATGTTCAAAGAACCGCGCCTTTCCCACATTAATTCCGAAAGGATGCCGTCTTCAAGTATAGCTATTCTGGTTTCTTCGAAAGAAGTGTTCACCAGCACTTCAACTTTTGGATTATCTGAAAGTTTCTTCATTTTTTAATTTTTCTCCCGCCGCAAAGGTTCAAGAGAACCGTCCGAGCGAGCCCAATAGAGCGCCCGGCGCAGCCTGTTAAGCTTAACCGCGCCGACTTCAAGGCCGAGCAACGCCGATAAAATCCGCTCAAGGCCAAAACTTCTTAGCGTGGAAAGCTTTACTATAATTTCAACGTCATTACCGCCCAAGCTTTTGATATCGTATATTAAACGCCGGGCTTTTTTAAGTTCCCTCATGCCGTTTTCGTGCAGGATTTCTATTTCCGCCTTGGAATTATCCATGGCTTTTAAAGTTTCCCCGTCTACGGGGCTAAGCAAATATCCCGCATACTCGCACAAAGATTCCAGCGAGCAAAGGCTGTAAGGTATTTCTTCTATTTCTTCAACTTTAAAACCGCCCGATATGTACGGGGCGAGTTTTAACTTTAATTCTTCAACGTCAACACTCTCTTTAAGGCATATATCCGCATATTCACTGATACTGGCCTCGCCGTCCTGCGAGCATGGCCCCAAAGCCACTTTGGGCCAATTCTTGCTCGCCGCGTACTTAACTCCGCTTTCCGCCACGGAGTCGCAAAGCATACGCCTCAGTTCCGCGCGCGGCAGAGAGTCACTGCTTTTACTTAATCTTATTCTGTATTTGAAAATCTTCTCTGTTTCTATCATACCATTTTTAGATTATCGATAAACGCCGTCTGTATACCGATTCCACTATCCCGAAGGCCCACATACTGGCAACCAGGTTTGAACCGCCGTAAGAAATAAAAGGCAAAGGTATGCCAGCTACGGGCACTATGCCTATAAGCATACCGAAATTAAATATCATATAAACGAAAAATATCGAAAATATCCCGCAGCAAACAAGATAACCGTATCTGTCGCTTGCAAGCGTGGCTATATAAGCCGTGCGCCATAAAAGTATAATGTATAAACTTAAAACGAATAAAGTGCCCATAAGGCCGGTTTCTTCCCCCAAGACGGCCAATATAAAATCGGTATGCCTTTCCGGCACAAACCCCAGCCTTGACTGCGTGCCGGAGAAGAACCCTTTCCCCAAAACTCCGCCCGAACCCATGGCGATTTGCGCCTGTAACACGTTATAGCCCGCGCCTTTCGGGTCGGAATTCGGTGCCAAAAAAGCTTCCACCCTTTTGCGCTGATAGTTCTTCATTTGTTTATTGACGAACAAGCCCGAAAAGAATCCCGCTATTATTACGCCCGACATTATCAACACGAAAACCGGCGCGATATAAAGCCTGAACTGCCTTAAAGCGTACCAAACGGCAAAACAGAGGGCGATAACGGCCGTGCAAAAACCGGCTATATACAACCAGGAGGAAGACATTTGCCCTATCGCATACAGAAAAGCGTTGTTTTCCGCTATTTCCGGGTGCAGGGCTATAAAAGTCCAAATTATCGGGAACAAGGCCGCGGAAAACCCGAAAGCCATAAGCAAAACGAAATAAAAAGTATTAACGCCCGCCGCATATAACAAAAGCAAAAGAGCGGGAGCGGTAACCACTATGGAAGAAAAATCCGGCTGCTTCATAATAAGCGCAAAAATCGGTAAAATAAGCAAAGCGAAAAGCACCAGCGTTTTGGCTTCCTTTATGCTTTGATAATTCCTGCTCAGGAAAGAAGCCGCTATAAGTATTGTGGCTATACGGCAAAGCTCCGCCGGCTGCAGCGAAATAAACCCCAGCTTAAACCAGGAGTTCGACCCCCTGGAAACCACCCCGAAAACCAGCACCGCCGCAAGCATCGCCAGAATAATGCCGTAAAGCACTTTGCATTGTTCGTTATATATTTGATAGTTAAACAGCCAGCCGAAGATAAAAGCGCCCGCCGCCACCGGCAAAGCTATTACGTGCGTGCGTATAACGCCGGCGCCGTAAGAAAGGCCGCTTACCGCGGAAAGCACTATAAAAAAGCCTATTGCCGCCAGCAAAGACACCGCGGCCAAAATAATATAATCAAGCTTGCGCCTTTTTATTGATTGTTCCGATGTATATAATTTACCAAGCATTTTTATTTTACCCCGTAATAAGCTTTTATGATATTGCGCGCTATCGGCGCGGCCGCGCTGGAGCCGCCTTTGCCGAACTCCACAAATACCGCCAAAGCCAAATCGGGCTCTTCGCCCGGGCGGTTGGCGAAAGCCATAAACCAGCCGTGGTCATCCCCGTGCGGATTCTGGGCTGTGCCCGTTTTGCCGTGCACCTCTATTCCGTTTACACGCGCCGCGCGGCCCGTAGCATTATCCACGACGCCTTTTAAAGCCTTGGATATAATATCAAATACGCCCGGTTTAAGTTCCACCTTCTGCATAAGTTCGGGCTTTGCCTCAAAAAGAGTTTTCCCGTTTGAAGATACCGCCTTTTCTATATAATAAGGCCGCCAAATATCGCCTTTGTTCGCCAAAGTTGCCGCAAAAACGGCCATTTGTATGGGCGTAAGCAAAAGTTCGCCTTGGCCTATCGATAAATTTAAAGTATCCCCGCCGAACCAATATGTTTTATTTCTTGCCCTTTTGCTGGGGCCGTATATATTGCCGGATTTCTCGCCCGGCAGATCTATCCCCGTCTGCCGGCCGAAGCGGAACTTACGCTGTATTTTTTCAATGTGGGAAGCACCGACCTTCCCGCCGAGTTCATAAAAATAAACATCGCAGGATTGGCCCATGCCTTCCCATAAATCTATATGCGGGCCGTGCTTTTTCCAGCACTTAAATTCCCGCCCGTTCATATAAACCTTGCCGTTGCAGGTGGTTTCTTCTTCCGGGTTCAGACGGCCGGTTTCAAGCCCGGCTATGGCCGTTATGGCTTTAAACGTGGAAGCGGGCGGATAAAGGCCTTGTATGGCCAAATTATATTCCGGGATGGATTTGCTTTGTTTGGTTTCTTCGTCCGAGAAAGGCATAAAGATGTTCGGGTCGAAATCCGGCGCGGAAACCATTGCCAAAACAGCCCCGTTCTTGGGATTTAAAACCACCGCCGCGCCCCGGCCGGTAACGGAATTTTTTATTCCGTCCTCCGCCGCTTTTTGTACTTTATAATCCAGCGTGGTGTATATATCCGCGCCGGCGCGCCATTGATTATCCTTGATTTTCTTTTTTACGCGGCCCATATAATCGACTTCTAAAAATAGCCCGCCGTCGCGGCCTTTAAGTTCGGTTTCATAACGCTTTTCTATGCCGCTTTTGCCTATTTTGGAATTTAATCTGTAATCAAGGCTGTCGTCGCGCAAAGCCCAAAATTTATTATCCATCGTGCCCATATAGCCCAAAAGATGCGCCGCAAATGCGCCGGAAGGATAATAACGCTTAGTTTCCTCAAGCAGATAAAGCCCGGAATAATAAGACTGAAGCTCCGCGAAGGAAAACGCCTTTTTGGGCGAAATATTCCGCGCCAAAGCTATAGCTTTGCCGCTTTTATTTGCTTTTTTTAACAGTTTTAAAAGTTTCGCTTTATCTTCCCCCAGATAATTGGCCATGTCGGAACTTAAACTTTCCATATAATCTTGGCTGCTTTCTTCAAAAGCAGGGAGATAATAAAGGCTGAAAGCCGGCTGATTGCCCGCCAGCAGTTCCCCGCCGGAAGCCAAAATGCGCCCGCGCGGAGCGGTTTGATATAAAATTTGCGTGCGGTTCTGCTCCGCCGCCTGGGTGTAGCGGTTGTGCGATATGAATTGTATGTCTATAAGCCTTACCGTAATTACGGCGGCGGCCAAATAGGCCAAAAACAACAAATGCTTAAGACGGGAAAGATTAAAAAAGGTTTTTGTTTTCATTATTCTTTTTTAAAACATTAAAAATCAAATATTTGGTTACGAAGATATATATAAAAGGCATAAAAAGGCCCGTAAGCGCGGAACCGGCCGCAAAACTCTTAAGACCCTGCCACAGGAAAGAACCCGTAAAAACCAAACCGCAAAAACCGTATAAAAGCACGCAAAGCACGTTAAGCGCGGCTGTTATTACAACCTGCGGACCGATATCTTTAAAATCGATTTTATCGTCAATGCGGTAAAAAACGAACATTATAAGCGTAAAGACCAAAGCGTATCCGCCGAAAAGGACATCGCTGAAAAAATCCAAAAAGAGCCCGCTCATAAAAGCGAAAGTATAGCCGCCGGCTTCGCTTAAAATGCCGGCCATAATTATTGAGAACGCCAGCATAACCCCAATATTTATATCTAAAGGCGCAAACAATTCTATGCCTATCCAATTGATCACAGTGGCGGCTATAAAAATAATAAAAGCGTTTAAAAACTTAACCATTTTTCGCCCCCGAAGAATGCTTTAAAGCCGGCATAATAAACAGTTCTTTTACGCTTCCGCCTTCAACCACGGGCTTTACGGAAGGGCTTAGAGCCGTATCAAAAGATTTCTGTTTTTCATAACTTTCATCATTTTATCATAGATAACTTTCTTTTGCAACTGCAACGTTTTCCTTTGAAAAGACGTGAAACAATTTTGTGAAACTTATTGCTATCAAGATTTTTTTGTGTTATTTTATTTTCTATTTGTATCTTTGCCCCGATAAAACCGTGGTGTTGCGGTAAAAATCGTTTGATGCCTTTGGGGCTCATCAGACAGAATATGAGGGAATTTATTAATTAACTGTATATTAATCTTAATGTTAAAACTTTTGTGAGATGAAAAAACCTAAGAATTTATTGTGTAGGTTATCCTTTCTCTTTGCATTGATGCTTTTGCCTTTATGGGTGAATGCACAAAATGTAGTCAAAGGTACTATTGTCGACTCATCGGGCGAACCGGTTATCGGCGCGGCAGTTCAAGAAAAGGGGCTTCCCAGTAATGGTGTGGCTACCGATTTTGATGGTAACTTTACACTGGAGTTAAAAACTTCGACTACAGCTGTTGTCAGCTACATCGGTATGGTTTCTCAAGAGATTCAGGCCTCTGCTGCCAACCAGACAATTGTGTTGAAGGAAGACAATTCTAATTTGGAAGATGTGGTCGTTATCGGTTACACCAGCCGTGCCCGTAAGGATCTTACTGGTTCTGTCGGATCAATTTCTGGTGCCCGATTGGCTCAGGTTCCTGTAACTTCTGCAGCAGTAGCCCTTCAGGGTAAGATTTCGGGCGGGCAGGTAACTACCGTCGATGGTCAGCCGGGTGCTGATGTGAACATTCGTGTGCGTGGTGGTTCTTCAATTACCCAGAGCAACGAACCTCTTTATATTGTGGACGGTTTCTTTGTGGACAATATCAACGATATTCCTCCCACTGACATTGCCAGCATCGACATCTTGAAGGATGCTTCGTTGACTGCCATTTATGGTTCTAATGGTGGTAACGGCGTAGTAGTCGTTACAACCAAGAGTGCCAGAGAAGGAAAAGTATCAGTTTCATTCAACGGTCAGTTGAGCGTCAGCCATTTGTCTAAGGAACTTGACCTGATGAATGCTGAAGAGTTTGCGAAGTACCAGTATCAGTGGCACTCGGCAAATGGTACTCGTTCATCCAATGGTAAGTTCTTCCGTGCAAACTTCGGTAATCCTTATGACTTGGACATGTATGGCACATTGCCTTCACACGATTGGCAAGATGAGGTAATGGGTGAAACTCCTGTCAGCTATTCAGCCAATGTGAATGTGGGAGGTGGTACCGAGCGTATCCGTTTCAATGCTTCGTTGACTCAGAGCAACGATGATGGTATCATTATGGGCTCAGGCGTTCGTCGCACTAACTTGAATATCAAGACGAATATTAAGGTGAATGATAAGTTCAGCATTCAAATCAATCCTAAGTTCACTTATCGCCGTGATGAAGGTGCAGGCGGTAGCCATATCGGTACTGGTGGTATTATTGATGTCTTGCGTTATCGTCCTACCAATGGTTTGCGTGAGTATGGTTATATAGACCCCTCTTATGCCGATCCTATTGAGGAGGAAATGTTCCATTATACCAATCCGAAGAATGACATCAAGATAAATTCCTTGGTTCAACATGCATATACTTTGAACAATGCTTTGGCTCTCGAATGGAAGCCGATTGATGGATTGACTCTTCGTTCTGAGGCTACTATCGGTATGAGATGGTACGACAAGAGCCGTTTTTACGGAGCGTTGACAAAGGAGGGCGAAAAACATCATTATCAGCCGGTGGCCGAGTTGACTGACCGTTACCGCTTGAGATATGTTTGGACGAATACTGCCAATTATAATTTGACGGTGAAGGATGACCACAATTGGTCTTTCCTTGTCGGTCAAGAGATTCTGCATAATCAGCAGCGTGAGACTTATTTCAAGAACATCCATTTCCCCGAAACTTTCTCTTCAGAGGAGGCTTGGAACAATATGGGCTTTGGTGAACCTTATGAAAGTGTATCGTCTCTTTCTACTCCCGACCGTACTGCGTCTTTCTTTGGTCAGGTAAACTATAACTGGAAGCACCGTTACTTGTTGTCTGGTACCTTCCGTGCTGATGGTAGTACCAAATTTGCTCTTGGTGGAAATCAGTGGGGCTACTTCCCCTCTATTTCGGGTGCATGGGTCATCTCTGAA
>NZ_CALGEO010000145.1:0-1535 GCF_937881865.1 Candidatus Proelusimicrobium excrementi | reverse complement strand
AATAATCTCTTACCATGACACTTAGGACATGGGTAATCTTTTAAATATGAGTTATAATACTCCCTTGACATATTAGCTAACATTAGCTATTATTGTCTTACAAGGTTTCAATCCGGGTTAAACCGGGTTAAGCTTAAATCCGCAATATGCGGCTTAGATACAGCGATAATTAGCAAAGTTTTAAAAATTTTCGGCCTGCCGCTAACAGGCTGAAACGGAATCCTATTATGGACGCCGCAGCTATATCTAAGACCGTATGGGCCGAACTTGACCGAGTGCAAGCCTATACGGTTTTTATTTTAGCAAATTTGAGTAATTAAAGAGGTTTCAAGATGATTAATGAATATTTAGCGACTAAGGAAGCGGCGCAACTGGTGGGGTTTACCCCGCAATGGTTGCGTTATTTGGCAAAGCTCGGCAGGGTGCCGGCCGTAAAGCCTTACCCCGGATCGCGGAAGTACTTTTTTAAGCGTTCCGATATGGAAAATTTAAAAGTTTCGGCAAAGGTAATTTAGGGGGGAAAATGAAACCTTACAGCGTGGGGTTGGATATCGGCGGACTTACTCTTGAAGTTTCGGGCAACTATACCCCGCCGAGAGAGGCCTGCAAGAGCGGACACCCCGATACTTGGGAGCCGGAAGAGCCGGGCGAGTTGGATATTACGGCAGTCGCCTTAGACGGCAAAGCCCTTAAATGCGATTTGGCGGCTTTTAAGGCAGCATGGGAAGAACAAATATGGGAACGCCTGTAAGCTTTGTGTTTATCGCGCCCTTTGGCGCGACAGTAAACGCGAACCTTGCGTTAAGGTGGGTATTTACGGAGGGACATGATGTTAAAACTTTTAAAAGATAATGCCGACGAAATTATAGATTTTTTGGTTTTGATTTTGACGTTGGGTTTTGCGGTTAAAGGACTGATTTTAATAGGGTTTGTGTTTTTTAGTTAACTTAGCCCGGCGGGAGGGCCGGAACCTAATTTTAGGTTTATTTCCCGTATGATTTCGCGGGGTGGTGTAAGGGTAACATGACGGTT
The DNA here is from genome assembly GCF_937881865.1 of Candidatus Proelusimicrobium excrementi. Lineage (NCBI taxonomy): Bacteria > Pseudomonadati > Elusimicrobiota > Elusimicrobia > Elusimicrobiales > Elusimicrobiaceae > Candidatus Proelusimicrobium > Candidatus Proelusimicrobium excrementi. The sequence goes on along the minus strand of NZ_CALGEO010000145.1, from coordinate 503 downwards.
TCATAAGCCGCAGTTAAAGGTTCGACTCCTTTCCCCGCAAAGATTTTGGCTTAGGCCAAAAAATAAAATAAATAACTAAAACGCCGGAGCCGGGCTCAAGTCTAGAGCCGAAATATCGGGATTGCAGTTCCAACCACCGGCCCCGATTGGCCAAGGCTCCGGCGAGATAAAACAAATGAAAGGCTATATTAAACATACATTTAACACCCGGGAAGAATGGCTTAAGAACCGCGTAAAAGGAATAGGCGGGAGTGAAGCCGCTGCGGTTTTGGGCCTTTCAAAATGGGCGATAAAAACCGGGAAGAAAGAGCCGGAAGATATAGCGGGTAAAGACTATGTCCAATACGGAATAAAGGCTGAGCCGCTTATAAGGGGCCTGTTTGCTTTGGATAACCCGCAATACGAAGTAATTTACGACGAGTTTAACTCTTACCAAAACGCGGAATATCCTTTTTTACTTGCCAGCGTTGACGGTATTTTAAAAGAGAAAGAAACCGGCCGCC
>NZ_CALGEO010000144.1:0-5886 GCF_937881865.1 Candidatus Proelusimicrobium excrementi | reverse complement strand
AATTTAAGTTTTATTCTGATTGAGGTATACTTGCAGCTATGCGAGCGCAGCGAGCGAGGTATCCGACTGACTAAAAAACGCAAAGGCGGCCAAATACGAAAGTCTGCTAGCCATGAGAATTTAACTTAGACCTAATTAAACATAAAACCGCCCGCCCCTGGGACTTGGCCTCAAACAATGTTATATAATCTCCTTATGAAATGGAACCCTTGGCACGGCTGTAAAAAATATTCCGAAGGCTGCCTTAACTGCTATGTCTACCGCATAGACGCGCGGCACGGCAAAGACAGTTCCTTAATCATAAAGAATAAAGACTTCAACCTGCCGCTGAGGAAAAACCGCAAAGGCGGCTTTAAAGTTCCGCCCGGCGAAACGCTTTACACCTGTTTCAGTTCGGATTTCTTTCTAGAAGAAGCAGATCCCTGGCGCGCCGACGCTTGGCAAATAATAAAATACAGAAGCGACGTCAACTTTTTCATAATAACCAAAAGGATTTTAAGGGTGCGGGCTTTGCTTCCGGCGGACTGGGGCGAGGGCTACCCTAACGTAACCATCGCCTGCACGGCCGAAAACCAAAAACGCGCAGACGAACGCCTGCCTGAGTATTTGGATTTGCCGATAAAAAACAAAATTATTATATGCGAGCCTCTTTTGGGCCCGATAAATTTAAAAGCTTATCTTTCTGGCGGAATATCCGGCGTGATAGCCGGGGGCGAATCCGGGGAAGAAGCCAGAACCTCAAATTACGATTGGTTCCTAGCCCTAAGGGCGCAGTGCGTTGAAGCCGGAGTGCCTTTCACTTTCAAGCAAACCGGCGCGCATTTTATCAAAGACGGCAAACTCTACAATATTCCGCGCGCGCTCCAGCACAAACAAGCGGCAAAAGCCGGCATAAATACGGATTGATTATTCCATAAATTCGGCTTTATCGGTTTTGGCGATAAACGCGTCGGCCTCTTTAAGCTGTTTTATTTTGTAACAAAGCGGTATAACCGCAAAAGTTACAAGCCCCGCTATGCTTACGGCGAGGAAAAATTCTTTATACCCCAGCATAACCTGCAATTTGCCGCTAAGCATATTGGGTATCATCATGCCGAAGGCCATTATCCCCGTGGAAATGGCGTAAAAAGAAGTTTTATACTTACCCTGCGATACAAACATTATAAAAACCGTAAAAGCCATCATGGCAAGGCCGTTGCCGAAGTTTTCCAGCACCAGCAAAGCCCCTATCACTTTAAGCGACGGGTGGAACCAAGCCATATAAGCGTAGAAAAAGTTAGGAAGAACCAAAATTACTGCAAAATACCAAATACAGCGGCGGAAACCGTATTTCGAAAGTAAAAAACCGCCGAAAATATTGCCGGCTATTACTGCCAAAAGGCCCAAAGTTCCTTTTATATATCCGAACGCTTCCGTACTGACGGCCAAAGCGCCTTCGCTTTCCGGCTTTAAAAGAAAAGGAACCACAACCTTTTCCAGGCAGGCGTCGCCGAAACGGTAAAGCAAAATAAAAAGCAAAATGTATACTATATTTTCCTGCTTGAAATAAGCTTTAAACACCTCGGCGAAAAGCGGCAGTTCCCCCTTTGACGGGGCGGGTTTATCTTCCGCCGGGCGCGGAAAAATAAATTTATGATACGTTGTTACGATAACCGTCAGCAAAGAAACGGCGCAAAACACCACCGCCCAAGCGGAAGTTTCGCTCCCGGTAAGTTTTTGAAGTTTTGCCGCCAGCACCACCAAAGGGCCGCTGACCGCTATCATCGCAAAACGGTAAAAAACAGTACGCCAGCCGACGAATGCGCTTTGTTTTTTCTCGTCTAAGGCTATCATATAATAACCGTCAAGCGCAATATCATGCGTGGCCGAAATAAAAGCCCCTATAAAAAAGCCCAGCACAGAAAAAGTAAAAAAAGCAGAACAGTTTAAACTTAAAGCAATAAACAAAAAAATCCACGCCAAAGCGTACTGCGTAGATAAAATCCACAGGCGTTTTGTGGCGTTTCCTTCAACAAAAGGGGACCAAAACATTTTTAAAACCCAAGGAAGATAGAGCCAGCTGGTCCAAAAGATAAAAACGTCGTTCGCTACGCCCAGCTTGGAATACATTACGGCGGAAAGTATGTTAATTACGCCGTAAGGCACGCCCTCCATAAAATAGGCGGTGGGCACATAAGCCCAAGGGCTTAAATTTTTTAAGTTCATGGCAGGCTCCTTTGCGACGATAAAATCACTATACAAAAAAATAAGAATACAATTAAAACTCTTACCTATCAAAAGATCTCTAATAAATATTTGCAGGAATGAAGCCAAAAAATAGTTCTTCATTAATCTCGTTTATATTTTATATAATATAAACTACTTGGGCGCGAAAATTTTGACCCGCGCTTAAAAGATTTTGGAGAGGTGTGTGAGTGGTTGAAACAGCAGGTCTCGAAAACCTGTGTACCGCAAGGTATCGAGGGTTCGAATCCCTCCCTCTCCGCCAGTTTTCTTACTAAAAAGCCCTACTTCTTTGTTGTTTGCTCAGTCGGATACCTCCGCCTTCGGCGCGTTTTCCCGGTATTCCTTCCTCGCAAACGCCTTGAATTAGGGCTTTTTATTTTGAAAACTCCTGACATTCAGCTATCTCATTTTTAGTGAAAGCACCAGCGCGAATACGAAAGTTATTTCACTGACTTTTCCCCATATTGCTTCGTTTTTACGGATAATTTTTAGGGCTTTAGGCCCATATGAGGATAGGCCTTTTGGCAGTTGTAAAAATACGCACGCCTGTTATACAATATAATAAAGAAACGAAACAGGAGAATACATGAAAAAATTTATAACAACAGCCTTAACTTTGTGCATTTTAACCGCTGCCGCAAGCGCACAGCTGCTTGACGGAAATAAAACAAAAAAAGATGTTCCATTCTCACAATGGAAAATCGGCGCCGAAAGCACATTTTTCTCTAACTGGCAAAAACAATATGAAGAAGCAAAAGCCAAACAAGCCAGAGAAAAAGCCGCCGTCGACAAAGCTTACGCCGCTATTCCCGAAAAAGCAAAAACCAAAGCGGAAATAAAATGGCATGAGTTTTACACTAACCAATACGGTGAAGAAGGAAGCCTGTGGGGAAAATATACTTGCAGCGTTATTTTGCTTGATTATAACGAAAAGAACGGCTTGGGCACCGTAAACGCGGCTTTTAAAAATGACTGCTTTAAATTGGCTAAGGAACAATCTGAACAGCATTGGTTTACTTTCTCTATTTTTCTCTATAAGTTTAACAATGAATATCAGGAAGAAAGCTTTATCTATGAGTACGACTCTTCCGTCGACACTAATAATTTAAAACCGTTCAGCCGCGTTAAAATCAACGGATATGACTATTATCAATTCTATATGCCTGTTCGCACTCCGGCTTTACAGGCTGGCTTAAGAAAATTGTTCCCCGATAAAAAGAATTTTATCACAGCGGAAAAAGCAGCTTTAGCCTTAAAAAAGATGCCTGCTCACTCAAAGCTGACGTTTTACGGCTATAATTATTAAAAGTTCTGTTTACGATAAAAAATCCCCGGTTCTCCCGGGGATTTTTATTGTCTTATAAACATACCGTCTTAAGATAACGCTGTTTCTTTAAGCTTTACGTAATCGACTTTGCCGCTGCCCATAAGAGGTATTTCCTCCGTAATGCGGATATCCTTGGGGACGGCAAGCTCGCTTAAGCCCTTTTCCTTAAAATACGCCAGCAAAGCCGTACGCTCCGCATCTTTTTGCGTAGTAAACAGTACAAGCTGCTCGCCCTTCTTATCATCGGGGATATTGACTACAGCGTGCGTTTTGCCCGGCCATAAGGCGTTAATTTGCGTTTCAACGGCGGTTAAGGAAATCATTTCCCCCGCTATTTTGGCAAAGCGTTTGACGCGGCCCAAAATAAACACAAAGCCGTCTTCGTCAACGCGAACCATATCGCCGGTGTCATACCAGCCGCCCTGAGGGGCTTCTAATACGCCGGGGGCGGATTCCCTCAAATACCCGGCCATAATATTGCCGCCTTTTACATATAATCTGCCTCCGTCTTCCACCCCGGGAACTTGCTCCAGCTTATATTCAATCCCGGGTAAAAAGCGGCCTACGCTTCCGCGTTTAAAATACATAGGCGTATTTACGGACAAAACTGGCGAGGTTTCCGTCGCGCCGTAGCCCTCCATAATACGCAGGCCGAAAAGGTCGTAATATTTGCGGATTGTTTCCTCCTTAAGTTTTTCCGCGCCTACCACTGCCAAACGCACCGAATAAAAATCATAAGGGTGAGCCATTTTCGCATAACCGTTAAAGAACGTATCCGTACCGAAAATAATTGTTGCATTGCTGTCGTAAATCAATTCCGGGACGATACGGTAATGCAAAGGCGACGGATAGAAAAACACCGGCACCCCGCAAAGAAGAGGAAGCAAAGTGCCAACCGTCAGCCCGAAAGAGTGGAACATCGGCATGGCGTTAAATACTTTGTCTTTCAAGCCGAAGTCCAATACGCTTTGAAGCTGCAAACGATTTGCCTGTATATTTTCATGCGTAAGAACAACGCCTTTAGGCGTACCCTCGCTGCCGGAAGTAAACAGCACGACGGCTCTATCCTTTGAACTTACCCTTCCGCGTATGCGTTTATAATAAAAGCGCGGGAAATAGGAAGCCGCCCAGCCGACGGCTTTATCCCAAAGGTTTATTTGATTTTTTAAATCCTCCAGATAAACAAGCTCCACCCCGGCTTTTTCAAACGCGGAAGCGGCTTCTGAAAGTCCGCCTTGTTCCAAGAACACTTTTGAGGTATATACGGATGAAATTTCCGCCGCTTTACAGCAGGAGAGCATATTTTTTACGCCCGAAGAAAAATTGAGCATACAAGGCGTAATGTTAAAAGCGCGCATGGCAAAAAAAGTTACCGCGCCGGCGGTCGTATTGGGCAGCATAAAGCCGGCCATTGCCCCCTTATGGCGTTTGGAAATTTGTTTTCCCAGCACAAATACGGACGTTAAAAATTGGCCGAAAGAAATCCAGCGGCGGCTTATGTCCGTAACTATCTTTTTGCCGCGCCCCACCAAATCGCAGGCGTCGAGCAGGGCGTCAAACAAAGTTTCCTCCGCGTCGCCGGCTTCATATCTCATATTAACCATAATGTCATATAGAGCGCGGGCCGAGGCTAAACGGCGTTCTTTGCCTTTAAGAGTATCCGACAACCGCAAAGTTTTAGGTTCCTGCACGGTAACGGTTATATTGCTTTGCGGACGCGTTTTAAGCTGCGTGCCGAAACGCGAAAACAACGAATATTGGCTGCCTTCCAGGCACACCGGCAGAATCTGAGCTTTGCTTTTATCGGCTATCATTGCGGGGCCGGGGTAGATCTTCATTAGGCCGCCTGTCGTCGTAATACGCCCCTCAGGGAAAATCACGACGCGCTTGCCGGCTTTTACTTCCTCTATTATCGATTTAACGGCCATGGGATTGGTCGGGTCGATAGGGAAGAATTTTATTAAATGCAGGAACGGTTTTATATACCATTTTTGGCTTACATAGGTATCCACGGCAAAATATAAATCACCCGGCAGATATACCCATAAAAGCACGGCGTCCAAAAAAGAAGTGTGGTTGGCCACCAAAACGGCGTTGCCCCGCAAGTTCTTCCAATGTTCAATACCCTTCACTTTTACGCCGTAAACCAGGTTAAGTATACGCTTCATTATCATGCGGATAATATGATGCGGAAGCAAACCGCAAATATAAACGGCGGCCAAAGCGTTGGCGGCGGCGACCGCGCCGAAAACGGCCGGTATTGTAAAATTCACGGCAAGCAGTAAAGCGCAGGCACCGCTGCCGGCAACCATAAATAAAGAATTTATGATATT
>NZ_CALGEO010000143.1:0-2676 GCF_937881865.1 Candidatus Proelusimicrobium excrementi | reverse complement strand
GTTTGTGTATTCTTTGCGGATTTCGTCTAAGAAATTTTGCGGAAGTATTTGCGAGGGCGAGAATTTAATTTCCTTTAAAGCAACTATTTTGGGGGAATCGGCGTTTTCTTTAATCTGCTGCGAAACTTCTTTTTTGGCGGCGGAAATTTCCCTCTCCTGCCTGCCGGCGTCTTTTACCGCTTGTTCCGCTCTTTCGATTTCGGCCTTTTTCTTTGATTCCGCAATATCGCTTTGAAGCTTGTTAAGCTGCGCGTTTAACGGTAAAACGGATAATAAAATAAAAACAACGGCCCCGCAAATGCTTAAATTGATTTTCATAAATATTCCGCCAAAATGGATTTTTACTCCGAAACGCCCTCAAAAACAACCACAACACACCTGTTAAGCGCGTCAACTTCCGGGCCGGAGCCTTGCACCAAAGGCTTTTCCTTGCCGTAAGTTATCGTTTTTATTCTGGAAGGCTCTATACCCAAACTTATAAGGAAATCCTCCACCGCTTTTGAGCGGCGCAGACCCAGTTTTTTGTTAAAGTCCGCACTGCTGACGGCGTCGGTATGGCCCTCAAGGCGGATATTACCCTTATAGCAGGATAAATCCTGCGCCAAGTTCTTTACGGATTCTTTGGCCGCTACGTCCAAAGCGGAAGAACCGTATTTGAAATAGAAAACTCTGCTTGCTTCTTCCCGGCGGCAGTTATCGCACTTTTTAGGCGCAGAAGAGCACGCCCCGGCAAAAAAACATCCTATTAAACAACAAAATATCGCTTTGGCGATATGTCTTTTAGCATAATTGCACATATTAAAATTATAATAAATACGCAAATACCACGGCAAATAAAAAAAGACCTGCTTTTAAGGGGCCTAAAGTCCTATTTTTTAAATATAAGCATTGCCGATAAGACGAGCAGAACAAAGCCGGCGTAATGATTCCAGCGGAGGTTTTCTTTAAGATAAAATATGCTGAACAGCGCAAAAACTACTAAGGTTATGACTTCCTGCATTCCTTTAAGCTGCGCGGCGGAAAAATAAGCGTGGCCTATTCTGTTCGCCGGAACCTGAAAGCAATATTCCACAAAAGCTATCAGCCAGCTTACAAAAACAACCAGCCATAAGGCTTTGTCTTTAAACTTAAGATGCCCGTACCAGGCGAAAGTCATAAATATATTTGATATTATCAAAAGTATCAGCGGTTTATACATAATTATATTTTATCTTTTTTGAAAGCCGCCTGCCCAAAGCTTGCAAATCGGCCCAATAACCTTATAATAAACTAAGGGGTAAAGGCCCGCTTGTTAAAGCGGAGGGTATTATGAAATATCTCGTTTCGGCAATAATAATATTGTCGTTGATTTTTATGTTCGGCCTGAAAGCCAAATTTAAACAAAGCGACGGGGACGCCAATTTTATGCAAAATATCAATAAAGAAAGAAACTTAAAAACCATATTGGGGAATGCAAAAGCTTATGGACAGCCTTAAAGGCGTCGTAAGCACCCAAGTGGGTTACGCCAACGGAAATAAAGAAATTATCCCGGATTACAAACTGGTATGCGCCGGAAATACGGGTTACAAAGAAACGGTAAAAATAGATTATGACCCGCAAATCATCCCGCTGGAAAATATCCTTAAAGCTTATTTTTACGTTATTGACCCCACCGTGGAAAACAAACAGGGCAATGACAGGGGCACCCAGTATCAGACCGGCGTCTACTATACAGACGAAGCCGACCTGCCCGCCATAAACGCCGCGGCGGAAGAAGTTCGTCAAAGCCAAAGCGTATTTAAAGTGGAAATAAAACCGCTTGAAGTTTTCTATCCGGCGGAAGAATACCACCAAAAATACTTGCAGAAAAACCCCGGCGGATACTGCCATATCTCCGGCGGAGAGATATCGGCCTGCGCGGCCAAATTCGGCGGGAAGGAAGAAGTAAAGGCTGAGTATTCAAAACCGTCCCAGGCGCATATAAAAAAGAAACTTTCCCCCGAAGAATACGCCGTAACGCAGGAGGCCGCCACCGAGCCGCCTTTTAAAAACAAATATTGGAACTTTGAGGGAAAAGGCCTCTATGTTGACGTAGTTACCGGCGAACCGCTTTTTACTTCCATGCAGAAGTACAAGAGCCCTTCCGGCTGGCCCAGCTTCAGCGCGCCGATAAACGCAAACGCCGTAGTTTTTAAGCAGGATAATTCCCACGGAATGCAAAGAACGGAAGTACGCAGTAAAATAGGCGGTTCCCATTTGGGCCATGTGTTTGAGGGCGATATTCACTCCCCCACCGGCACCAGATACTGTATGAACAGCGCGGCCCTTCGTTTTATACCGTATGAAGAACTTGACTCAGCCGGCTACGGAGAGTTTAAAGAGGAATTTAAGGACTGATTTTCCCCATTACGTTCTTCCGCAATTTGCAAAAGCATTTTTTGCGGGTAAGATAAAACAGAAACCCCGGCTTCTTAACTGAAGCCGGGGCGGTTAGTTTTGAGGTTTATTGGCTAAGCCAAATTACTCACAAGAAGATTCAGATTTCTTGTAACAGGAAAGTTCTTTTCCGCTGCACCAGAAACTGCCCACATTATATCCGCATATGCTCGAAGCCTGGCTTGGATCAGTAAATGTCGAACTTCCACTTGGGCAGCTGCATGAACTTATCACAAAACAACTTCCTTCATGTACATTGA
>NZ_CALGEO010000142.1:0-6326 GCF_937881865.1 Candidatus Proelusimicrobium excrementi | reverse complement strand
ATAGCGCAGAAAGCCCTTAAAGCGACGCAGGTGATATCCGGCGGCAGCATAAACACCGACAGCGTAAGCTATAAATCAATAGTCGGGGATTATACTTTGGGCGGCGGTGTCGCCAAGATAAACAAGTCCGACTTAAATTCCGACTTGGCCACGATAACCACGACGGGTACGGTTAATTTCGTTACGGAAAAACTGGATATGAAGATAAAAGTCGGGCTCGGCAAAAACGCGTCGGGTTCGGCGGCGATAAAAGTAGGCGGAACGGTTAATGATCCCTCTTTCAAACTTGACGTCGCTTCGACGGTAAGCTCCCTTTTGGGCGGCGGCAAAGATTCCGCGGCGTCCCAAACGGTGCAGGATGTAAAAAACACGGTTAAAGACATAACCGGCGGAATAAAAAATTTATTTAAAAAGAAATAACAGCGGAGGTCTTTTATTATGGCAGAATCAACTTTTTCGGTACTAAACCTAATCGGGGCCCTGGCTTCCGAGGACGGCAGCGAAATTAAATTTTCCATAGACTCTTATAAAGGCTATAAATATGTGTCGATAAGGAAATATTTAAAATCGGAAACTTACAGCGGCCCTACGAAAGCGGGGATAACGCTCTCGCCGGAAATAGTCGGCAAAATCAATACGGCTTTGGCGGCCTTGCCGGAAGATTATAAAGCGGTGCAGGAAGGCGAACTCGGCAAATACGCAAAAAAACAAGGCCTTTCCATAGTGCTTAGGGTAAGTTCCTATATGGGCAGCAAAGGCATAGATCTGCGCCAGTGGCAGGAAGACGAAAGTTATACCGGCTGGACTAAAAAAGGCATAAGACTGCCGATAGAAAAACTTAAAGAAGTAAAAGAATTGTTCGCCAAAACGGCCAAGTATTTTGAAGAAAATAAATAAACAAATTAAAAACACGGTATATTATTATGTCAGAAGAAAATAATAAAAACCCTTTAAGACAGGAGGAGGTTCCGCCGGCCGCAAAAGCCGCGCAGCTTCCTTCTTCGGTGCAACCCAAAAATCAGCCCCGCCAAAGGCCGGAAATGGCCCTTATCGGGCAGGAAATTTCCGGCTGCGTAATACTTGAAAAAGTAAGCGAAGGCGGCATGGGAACCGTCTTCAAAGCAAAACATAAAGCTTTGGACAGAATAGTCTGCGTAAAGATATTGAGCCCGGCTTTGGCCAATGATAAAAAAGCCGTAGGCCTCTTCCTTACCGAAGCGCGCGCCATAGCGGAAATAGATCATCCGAACATTGTTTCTGTATATAACGTAGGCAAAGAGAAGGGTTTTTATTTTATCGTGATGACTTTTATCGAAGGGGAAAGTTTGTCTTCAATCGTAAGAAAACGCCCTAATCTGCCGATATCTTTTATTATTGATACTTTTATCGGCATACTCAAAGGCCTTGAAGCCGCTCATCAAAAAGGCATAATACACCGTGATATCAAACCTTCAAACATTCTTATAAACAAAAAGCTGGAAGCCAAAATCGTGGACTTCGGTATAGCCAAAAAAGTGGATAAGGAAAAAGGCTGCACTAAAACCACGGAGCTTGCCGGGACGGCGTACTTCCTTTCGCCGGAGCAGGCCTTGGGCCACCCAATAGACGTCCGCGCGGACTTATATTCCGTCGGCGCAAGCTTATTCTACGTACTTACCGGCAAATATCCGTTTACCGGCAAAAATTCCATGGATATCATCCAAAAGCACATTAATGAGCCGGTTCCGGATGTTTCCAAATACAGAAAGGGCATTCCGCCTTGGCTTTCCCTGGCCGTAAGCAAATTGATGAGCAAAAAGCCCGATGACCGCTTCCAAAGCGCAACGGATACTTTAATGTTCTTTCAAAAACAGCGCGCTGACGATCAGCTTAAATTAAATCAAGGGCTTAATATTACCGATGAGGTCGGCCTCAAGGTAAGGAATTCCGATATGAACGCTTCGCCGGTGGCCGGCACAAATGAACGGCACACGGCAGCGCTCGGCAGCCAAATAAGGCAGAATATGCCGGCGGAAAACAAATCTTCTTTCCGCGCCGCCGATATACCTGTTATAGCTTTGGGCGGGGACGATATGTCCGCACAGGCTCCTTCCGCGCCGGAAAACAAATTCCGTATGGACAGCCTTGACGCGCCGACTAAAGAAGTTTTGAAAACGCAGAAGATAATGGAAGAACGCAAAAGGGCTTTGACTTCTTCAAAAAATCCTTTTTCAACTTTCTCCGCGGCTAAAAGGAAGTTCCTTTTAAAAGGGATTATGTATACGGTCTTGAGTGCCTTCGGCGTTTTTGCGGCAATAGCTTTGTTCCTGAAACTGGGCTTTTTGTGCGCTTCAGCGGCAGGGGCGGGAAACACTTCTTTGGTGGCGTCTTTCATAAAACCGTGGACTTCCGGCTCTTTTGCAGAAGGCCAAATGGCTATGGGTGCGGTGTGCTTCGTCTTTTTGGCTGTGGCTTGCGCTTTATTCTTCTTTGATCTTATTAAGAAGATTGTGCCGGCCATATTTATTTTGGCTTTGCTCTCGTACCTGTTCGGTTTTTACGGCTGGGTTCAGCCCGATTCCGTTATCGCGCCGCTTTCTTCCTATCCGTATTCTTTGTTTTACGCTTTGCTTGCGGGCGGTTTGGCACTTAAAATTGACGATTTTGAGGACTTTTCCTTTATATACCGCTTTATAAGCGCGGCAATATTCGGCGCGGCGTTTTACTTCTTTGTTCAGTTCGTCAAGCCGGATGTTTTCGCTTCCGGCGAGCTTACAGAACCCTTAAAGTACGGCGCTTACGGTGCCTGCGCCGCGGTTTGCCTGTTGACTTTCTTAAGAGGCGGCTTCATTTTAAGAACGCTTTGCGTTTTGCTTTTCGCGGCTTCTTTGGGCGGAATATGGGTTTATCAGTCTTCCGGCGATTACTACGCTTTGCATGATGAGGTTGTTGCGGCTTCAAAAGCCAAGAACGAAGCGCCCGCATCAAAAGAATTATCCCACAGCTATACCGCTTACGAATCCGGCCAAGACGCCGGCGACGGCGGCGCGGAAAGAAACCGCGGAAAGTCGCCCGAACAGCTTAGGAGCGATTTTATAGAAGCTCTTTCAACGCTTAACACTACCGCCAATCAGGAAGCGGTGGAGCAGTATACTTGGGTATTCGCGCTTAAAGCGCCTTACGAGAAAATCAAATATTCTTGGTATGAGGATAATGTCCCGCTGTTTATACTGTATATTATCGCCGTTTACGCTACGGCGGCTTTTGTGATTGACATACTTGCCGCGAGGGAAGACAGATGGAATTTGATATAGAACTGGCCTCTTATACCGATATAGGTAAAATAAGGGAAAAAAACGAGGACAGCGTCCTCATCGCGCCGGAGCTTTGCCTTGGCGCGGTTGCCGACGGCATGGGCGGCCATAACGCAGGGGAAGTCGCCAGTAATTTGGCGGTGTCCATTTTAAGGCAGACTTTGGCGGATTTGAAAGCAAAAAAGATTTCAATTCCTCAGGATTTTGAACCTTCGCTTGACCCTATGCCTCGCAAACTGTTATACGCTTCTGGTTTGGCGAATCTTCGCATTTATACGCTTTCTTCGGAAAATTATAAAAGGCGCGGAATGGGAACCACGTTAAGCGCGATTTACATAGAACCCGGCGCAAGCGCGGCCGTGCATATCGGCGACAGCAGAATTTACCGCCTGCGTGACGGCGCACTTAAACAGATTTCCAAAGACCATTCTTACGTTCAGGAACAGGTGGCCCGCGGGCTTATCAGCAAAGAACAGGCCGAAAAATCAAGAATACAAAACATTCTTACCAAAGCTTTGGGCTTAAGGAAAGATATGCGCTGCGATATAATAAAACTTAATCCTCAGCCCGGGGACGTATATATGCTTTGCTCCGACGGCGTCAATAAGGGCATTAAGGACGAAGAAATCGCGGAAATCCTTAAAAAACCTTTAAGCGCGGGCAGGCTCTGCCAGGAGATAGTAAAATTCTCGGCCCGCAACGACGGCAAGGATAATGTTTCCTGCGTGGTGTTTAAAATGCTGCCCAAACAGGACAAATCCTTTTTGGATAAAGTCATTTCTTTCCTTAAAAATAATTAGCAGTCAGCTTTGGGGATTGACAAAAATAAAAAATAATGCTAAATTAGCAATGTAAGGCGGAGAATGCCAAAAAAGCCTTCGCCCAAAAAAGATTTTATAAAGTTTATCAGGAGGAATCTAAGTAATGGCAACAAAGATTAAACCGCTCGGGGACAGAGTAATCATCAGCCCCATTGAGCCCAAAGAAGTAATAAAAGGCGGGATTATAATTCCTGACAGCGCAAAAGAAAAACCCATGCAGGGCAAAGTAGTGGCGGCCGGCCCGGGCGCATTAAACAAAGAAGGGGCTAGGCTCCCCATGGACGTTAAACCCGGCGATACCGTTCTTTACGGCAAATATTCCGGCACCGAAATAAAATTGGACGACGAAAAATACATTATTATGCACCAGGAAGAAATCCTCGGTATTTTAGACTAATTTAAGGGGGAAATTCAAACAATATGGCTAAACAGATTATATTTTCTGAAGACGCAAGAAGCAAAATGAGAGCCGGTATCGGCAAAGTTGCCGATGCGGTAAAAGTAACCTTAGGCCCCAAGGGCAGAAGCGTTGTGTTGGAAAAGAAGTTCGGATCACCGTTGATTATCGACGACGGCGTAACTATCGCCAAAGATATCGAACTTGAAGATAAATTTGAAAATATGGGCGCGCAGCTTATAAGGGAAGTCGCCTCCAAGACCAATGACGTCGCCGGCGACGGCACCACCACCGCCACGGTTTTGGCCAATGCTCTTTTAAGCGAAGGCATCAAAAACATTACCGCCGGCGCCAATCCGACCTTGGTAAAAAAAGGTATCGAAAAGGCCGTAGAAGCGGTAAAAGCCGAACTCAAAAAAATGCAGAAACCCGTCAAAACCAAACAGGAAAAAGCGCAGATTGCGACGATTTCCGCCAATGATAAAGTAATAGGCGATTTAATTGCCGAAGCTATGGATAAAGTGGGTTTTGAAGGCGTAATCACGGTGGAAGAAGGCAAAACCGCCGATACGACTTTGGACGTCGTGGAAGGTATGCAGTTTGACAGAGGGTATATCTCCCCTTATTTCATCACCGATTCCGAAAGAATGGAATGCGTGCTTGAAAACTGCGCCGTAATCATTACCGATAAAAAGATTTCCACTATGAACGAACTTTTGCCTTTGCTCGAGAAAATCGTACAAAGCGGAAGGAACTTCCTCATCGTTGCGGAAGACGTTGACGGCGAAGCATTGGCTACGCTCGTAGTAAACCGCTTGCGCGGCACCCTTAAAGGCTGCGCCGTAAAAGCCCCGGGTTTTGGCGACAGACGCAAAGAAATGCTGGAAGACATCGCCGTTCTTACCGGCGGTACGGTAATCAGCGAAGAACGCGGCTTTAAACTTGAAAACGCCACGCCGGAAATGCTCGGCTCCGCCAAGAGGATAATCGTCGACAAAGAAAGCACGACGATAGTCAACGGTTTGGGCGATAAAAAAGCCGTAGCCGACAGAGCCGCCCAAATCAGAAAACAGATTGAACTTTCAACCTCCGACTACGATAAAGAGAAACTTCATGAACGCTTGGCCAAACTCAGCGGCGGCGTAGCCGTAATCAATGTAGGCGCGGCCACCGAAACCGAACTTAAAGCCAAAAAAGCAAAAGTCGAAGACGCCAAAAACGCCACGAAAGCCGGCGTTGAAGAAGGTTTGGTCCCCGGCGGCGGCACCGCTTTAGTCAGATGCGAAAAGGCCTTGGAAGCCCTTAAAGCCTCCAACGAAGACGAACAAACCGGCATCAATATCGTAAAGAAAGCCCTTACGGCTCCTTTAAGACAAATTGCCGAAAACTCCGGCCTTGATGGTTCCGTCGTTGTCGAAAAAGTAAGAAGCATGAGCGGCACGGAAGGCTTCAACGCCGATACCGACACTTATGAAGACTTGCTTAAAGCCGGCGTAGTCGACCCCGCCAAAGTGGTTAGGACCGCGCTTGAAAACGCCGCTTCCATAGCAGCTACCGTACTTTTGACGGAAGCTTTGGTGGCCGACCTCCCCGAAAAGGAGAAAGGCCCGGCTATGCCTCCGATGGGCATGGGCGGAATGGGCGGTATGATGTAATTTTTGTTCCGAATGGGCCGGCGCCAAAGCGCCGGCCTTTTTTTTATTTGTTTTTTTACTCTAAATTAAGTCTTCGTCTATTTTTACTCGTGTTCAGTTACACTCTCACGGCTAACAATTTTCTATTTTTGAGTATATTTTGATTTTTTACTCACTTGGA
>NZ_CALGEO010000141.1:0-1581 GCF_937881865.1 Candidatus Proelusimicrobium excrementi | reverse complement strand
ATGCATTCCATAAATTTTACCTCATGATTTATTTTTATTTATTATATCTTTTTTGGGGCGATATTGTCCTTTCGTGTATGATTATTTTAAAACCTTGCTGTTCGTATCTCATCATTTCAATTTGCTTTTGCATATTGCGCATTTCAATATGATGACGCATTACCAAGCTGCCCAAAAGCTTTACTCTGGCGGATAAAAATATCACAAAACAGGCAAGTATCAGTATGGCCGCTATGGCGGCGGTTCTGTCGCTTATAAAAGGTTTTTCTTCTTTTTTTGCCTCTTTTTGCGGGGGATTTTCCGGTTTGTCCTCCTTAAGCGGAGCCGCAGGTTCCTTTTCCGTTTTTTCGGCTTCTTCTTGTTTAGGCTGTTCTAAGGGCTGTGTTTCCGGCAGAACAACAGGCGCGGGGGATTCGTCCTCTGCGGGCGCCGCCTCTTCTGCTTTTATGGGTTCCTCTGCCGGTTCCTCCGGCGCGGGAATAACCAAAGCCGGGGCTTCCTCAGTTAAACCATATTCATGTTCCTCTTCGGCGGCTTCTTCCGGCAGCCAATTTTCAGCCGGCTTTTCCGCTTGTTTTGCTGGTTCTTCCGTTTCAGGTTTTTCCTGTGATAAAAGTAAAGGCGCGGGCGATGCGCTTTCCGCCATAATCTTTACGGTTTCTTTAGGGGCGGAAGCGTTGGCGGGGGCGTCTTCCGTTCCGGCGAAATCGGCGAACCAAGCTTTTATGCCCTGTTTTAACTTTCTGAAACGCCAGCGGAAATTGGTTTCAAATCTTCTTAAGAAGCCCTTTTTCTCTTTAGGGAGTTTCGGCGCGGGTTCTTTTTTTGTTTCCGCGGGTTTAGCGGCCTCGGCGGCTTTTGAAGGATTCTCTTCAAGTTCAATCAATTCCGCGATTCTTTCCGGGGTGAGCGGGCCCTGCACTTTATCCGTATTTACGTTTGAAATTATCCCCGCCGGCATTATATAACGATTTGTATCCGGGAAGAACATCTTTTGGAAAAATGCGGAAATTTCCCTCCTTAAAAAATAACAAGTCATCGCTATTATAAATATGGCGAAACAAGCCAGCGGTATAATCCAAGCGAAATGATACGGCGAGAATAGTTCCTGAGGTTAAATTAATAAATGGTGGTGCCTATTTTTTTGCCTGACACCGCCAATTTGATATTTCCTTTTTTATGTAAATTGAATACGCAAAGGGGAAATTTATTTTCCAAACAAAGGGCCAAAGCGGCGGTATCCATAAACTTAAGGCCTTTTTTGATTGCGTCTTCGTAAGTGATTTTTTTGATTAATTTGGCTTTGGGATTCTTTTTGGGGTCGCTGTCATAAACTCCGTCGACTTGGGTCGCCTTTAAGACCAAATCGGCCTTAATTTCGGAAGCTCTTAAAGCCGCAGCGGAATCGGTCGTAAAGAAGGGGTTGCCAGTGCCGCCGGCAAAAATAACTACGCGGCCTTTTTCCAAGTGCCTTATGGCTTTGCGGCGGATAAAAGGCTCCGCAAGCTGATATACGTTGATCGAAGTCAATACGCGGGTGGGAACGCCTGCATCTTCCAAGGCGGATTGCAGGGCCAAAGC
>NZ_CALGEO010000140.1:0-8706 GCF_937881865.1 Candidatus Proelusimicrobium excrementi | reverse complement strand
ATCCGAACTAAAGAAAAGGCTAAAATCAGGCCAAAGGTAAAAGCAAATTGTAAGCCTAAGTGATTGTCGTTCAGACGGAAACCCAAAACAAAATAATAAAACAGTTGGAAATGTATTTTTTACAATATTTTGTCTTTTCGCCTGCGTAAGTTTAGGCTACGCAGAAAGCTGTTCTTCAAAAGGTCAGGTTCAATATAAATATACCGCAAGCGGATGTTCTTATACTACTCAAAGCAGAACCTGCTGTTCAAACGGTTCTTGGAGCGCATGGGATAAGCCGTGTCCCGTGGCCGAGTGTAAGAACGGAGAAACAAAAGAGTGCGGAAGCGGAAAGTGCGGACAAAAAACTTGCGTAAACGAACGTTGGAGCGCGTGCGAAACCATACCGAACAGGCTTGGTTCTACCGCATATAATCATGACACATATTGCACCACCGGCGGGCACAATGTTTGGTGCGGAGCTTCCGAATGGCTTGAAACATTGAAGTGCTGCGGGTTCTCACAGTCAATTGGCCTGGTTGGCAATCGTGATGATATTGATTATTCCAAATGCGGGGACACTTATTGGGGTTATGCATGCTGTCGTAAAGCGGAATTGCTTTATCCCAATACGAATGAAGGCAGGCAGGATTGGTCCGATACCGGCGCGGTGGAATATGTAAAGTAACTTTTAGGCTTAAAAGCCTCTCAACTAACCGCCCCGCCTAAGCGCAAGCAAAGGCGGGGTTTTTGCAAATGATTATACCGCGCTAATTTGGTAAAATATAACTATGATAGACAGAACTAAAAGATTGGAAACTCTGTTTTTGGAAGAAATCAATACGATTATCAGCCGTATGATAGCCAGCGGCAGTTTCAGCGGGTTTATAACGGTTACGGGCGTAAGGATATCCAAGGACTTGGCTTCGGCCAAGGTGTTTTATTCCGTCTTCGGCAGTGACGAAGATAAAAAAAGAGCGGCGCATAATCTTTCCGTTTTGCGGGGGGAAATCGGAGCCTTGCTCAGGAAAAGAATACACATTAAAAGGATACCGTCTTTTTCCTTTGAAATCGACGACACCCCGGAACGCGCTTCCAGGGTGGAAAAGATATTTTCTAAAATAGAGAAATCCCATGAGGCAGAAAAATAATCCGGCTTTTAAGGCCATAGCCAAAGCTTTGAAGAAGGGCCGCAAATTTTTTGTGGCCGGGCATCAGAACCCCGACGGCGACAGCTTGGGTTCCACCCTTGCCGTATGCAGTTTTTTAAGGCGTATGGGCAAGGACGTTTACCCTTTCAGTTCAGACCGCCCCGGGGAAGACTTGTTTTTTATGCCCGGGATTGATACCGTCAACTTTTCCGTTTTGCCCGACGAGTTCGATTTCGACACCATGATTCTGCTTGAATGTTCCGACAAGAACCGCGGCGGCAATCTTGAACCTTTGTTCAATACGGTAAAAACCGTAATCAATATAGACCACCATATTACCGGGGAAAATTACGGCACCGTAAATTATATAAACGCGCAGGCTTCCAGCACGGCGGAAATCATTACCGAGTTTTTTGAATACGTCAAAGCCGATATCACCCCCGAGGAAGCCACCTGCCTCTATACGGGTTTGGTTACCGATACCGGCCGCTTTTTGCACTCCAATACGGGTGCTGAAAGTTTAAGAGTCGGCGCGGTGCTTTTGGCGCACGGTGCGGATATACAGAAAGTAAACACGGTAATATATAACACCAAGCCTTATAAAGAACTTAAACTTTTAGGCCGCGCGCTGGAAAAATTAAACCTTTTACACGGTGGCACTTTTGCGGAAATTACTTTGACTTCCCGCGATTTTGAACTTTTGGGCGTTGACCCGCGCCATACGCAGGGCATAGTAAGCCAGCCGATAATGATACCTTCCGTCGAGGTTTCCGTCCTTTTAAGGGAAGAGCCCGGCAGAATAGCCGTCAATTTGCGTTCAAAAGGCAGGATTGACGTAAGCAAAATAGCCGTATTGTTCGGCGGCGGCGGACACGCCCGCGCGGCCGGTTTTAAAGTTGAAGGCGCAAAGCTGGAAGAAATCAAAACCAGGCTTACAGCTTCGGTAATAAAGGAAATTTCAAAACTGCAATGAGCGTAGAAAGCGCATTACTGCTTATAGACAAAGCGCCGGGGTGGACATCCCACGACGTTATCGCCTATGTGCGCGGCGTACTTAAAATAAAAAAAGCGGGCCACAGCGGCACGCTTGATCCCATGGCCAGCGGCCTTCTGATTTTGCTGCTCGGCAAAGCCACTAAATCGCAGAGCGAATATTTGGGCCTGCCCAAAAAGTATTCCGCCGAAGTTACCCTCGGCACGGAAACGGACACTTGGGACGCGGAGGGGAAAACCGAATTTAGCCTCCCTGTGCCGGAAATTACGGAAGAAATTTTATCTAAAACCCTTAAAGAACTTACCGGCACGATAAAACACCCCATACCTTTTTACAGCGCAAAAAAAGTTAACGGTCAAGCCATGTACAAAATGGCGCGAATGGGGGAAAATATCAGCCGAGAGGCCGAAGTAACCATATACGGCTGGGACAATGTGGCGTTAGACGGGAATAAAATCCATTTTGACGTTTCCTGCTCAAGCGGAACTTATATCCGCTCTTTGGCTTATATGCTAGGGCGCAGGCTTGGGACCTGCGGCCATTTGAGCAAATTAAGGCGCACCGCCATAGGCGGTTTTGACGTTAAGGACGCCACCCCCGTGGAAGCCGTAAAAAAGATGACGGCGGAGGATATTTTAAAATGCGTAAAAACTTTATAGCGATAGGGAGCTTCGACGGAGTGCACTTGGGGCACAGACATTTGTTTGAAAGCCTTAAAGATTTGGCCGCGGAGCATAAAATGACGCCGCTGCTTCTCGTTTTCAAGGTTCCTCCGAAGGTGGTAATGGATCCTTCCGCCGGGCTTCTCTCCACCCCTGAGGAAAAGGCCGTTTTGCTTAAAAAAGCCGGTATACGTCATGTAGAATTTTTGGATTTTAAAAAAGTCCGCGACTTATCCAAAGAAGAATTTTTTAATATACTGCTCAAAAAATACAATATGGGCGGCATTTTATGCGGAAAGGATTTTGCTTTCGGCAAAGAGCGCGGCGGCAAAGCCGATTTCCTAAAACGCGCCTGCGCGGAAAACGGCGTTATTTTTAATTGTGCGGATTTCCTTGAAACCGGCGGGGTTAAGATATCTTCCTCTTTGATAAGAAAATCCTTAAAATCCGGCGATATCGAGGCCGTAAACGATATGCTTGGGGCGAAGTATGAAGTAAGCGGGAAGATAGTAAAAGGCCGCCAAATGGGCCGTAAAATAGGTTTCCCTACGGCGAATATAGATTTTGACAAACTTAAAATCTTGCCGCGCGGGGTTTACGCGGTAAAAGCGAAGCTTGGGCGTAAAGAATATATGGGCGTTTGCAATATCGGCTGCCGTCCAACGGTTGAGCAGGGCGGCCTGCCTACCTGCGAGGTCCATATTCTTGATTTCAACCGCGATATTTACGGGCGTGTTATGACGGCGGAATTCGTCGCCAAAATACGCGCCGAAAAGAAATTCGCCACCTTGGGGGAGCTTACCCAGCAAATCAACCGCGACTCTATTTTGGCTTATAAATTGCTTAAATAACGGCGGTTTTGGTTTAAAGTTTTCGGCGATTTTTAAAATACGCTCTGTTAAATTATTAAAGTTGTTTACAAGTCTTTTGTGATTTGTTATAATATTTAAGTCGTCACCGTAGCTCAGCTGGTTAGAGCGGGCGTTTCATAAGCGCCAGGTCGGTGGTTCGAGCCCACCCGGTGACACCAGATTTCAGCCCCGCTTTAAGGCGGGGCTGTTTTATTAAAGGAATTTTTTATAGCAATGGTATTTTTCTCCGAAAGTTTCAGCGCGCTTAAAATAATTTCCACTTTGCTTATAATAATAGGCGTTGTCGGCCTAAAGCTTAGCGGCGGGGCTTAAAAATATTGACAAATTCCTCATACATAGATAAAATCTTAATATGGAAAAGATAAAAAATTCTTTTAAAGCTTCCTTCAGAAAAGGCGTTATTTTCGGCCTGTTGGATATCGTTTTCAGGCTTGGCGCTTTGTTTTTATGGCTGGCCACGGTCAAGCTTTTGTTTTCTTTCGTTTATGAAGCTCTTTTTTTGGAGCCCGTATTTTCGGAAACGATTTGGTGGTGCATCTATTCCTTGCTGATGTTTGTAACCGTAACAGCTTTGGCTTACGAGGCCGTCTGGGACAGAGAATAGTAAAAATTTAAAACGTTTAAAAACCCCCGGTTTAAGGCCGGGGGTTTTGCTTTTGGGAAAACTTGCTTCAGCTTTCTTTTATTATGGAAGCCATAATCTCGTTCTTTTGGATATGGTTGGTGCCTTCGTAAATTTGCGTAACTTTGGCGTCGCGGGCGTATTTTTCCAAAGGGAAGTCCCGCGTGTAGGCTATGCCTCCGCAAAGGTTTATGCACCTGTCGGCGACTTGCATCGCCGTATCGGAACAGAACAGCTTTGCCATGGCGCTGTATTTAGTCCAGCGCGGGCCTTTAAGGGCTTTAAGTTCGTCGTGGACCGTGGTGTTGTTTTTAACGGCGTTTTGGGAAGCTGCGATAAAATCTTTATCCATTAACGAAGTTATTTTATAGACAAGAGCCCTGCCCGCTTCTATTTTGGCCGTAAGTTCGGCCAGTTCGTGCCCGATGCTTTGGAAAGATATTACGGGCTGGTCGAATTGTTTTCTTATCTTAAGATATTTTACCGCTTCTGCGACCGCGCCCTGCGCAAGGCCCAAAGCCTGCGCCGCTATGCCGGGGCGGGAATAATCAAAAGTTTCCTGCACTATCAAAAGGCCTTTGCCTTCGCTGCCCAAAAGGTTGGCCGCCGGCACTTTGCAGTCGCGGAAAATCAAATCGTAGGTAGGGTTTGTTTTAAGGCCCATTTTGCGTTCTTTCTTGCCGAACGTAAAGCCGGGCGTGCCTTTTTCAACCACCAAAAGGGATATGCCCCTTGCGCCCCTTGCCGGATTGGTGGATACGGCCACGACGTAAAAATCCGCGGCTTCGCCGGTGGAAATATAATGTTTGGAACCGTTTAAAACGTAGTAATCTCCTTCCTTTAAAGCGGTGGTTTTAATAGCCGTCGCGTCGGAGCCGGCCTGCGCTTCGGAAAGGGCGAAAGTCCACAGTTTTTTGCCTGAGGCCAAATCCGGAATCCATTTTGCGCGCTGTTCGGGCGTAGCCCAAAAGAACATCGGCATACCGCCAAGTGCGCTGGTGCCGGCAGGCAAAGCCAAACCCATGCAGACTTTTGAAAGCTCTTCCAGAACCAAAGCCAAAGCGTTTACGCCCAGGCCTTCGCCGCCGTATTCTTTAGGCAGCCAAAGCCCGAAAAGTTTTTGCTGAATCATAGCCTGTACAGCTTCCGGGCAGAATTCTTCTTTTTCGTCGTATTTGGCTCTTAAGGGTTTAAAAACTTCCAAAGCGATTTTCTTGGCGCGTTCCACTGCTTCGCGTTCGGCGTCATTGTTAAAATAGTTCATTTTCCACCTCCGAAACTTAAATAAAGTTCACGTTGTTTTTTTATCATGTTTTTAATGTCGAAATCTTCCAAATCCTCAGGCCTGAAGGCAAAATCCTTTTTGTTCAGGGCCTTAAGTTGATTTTCGGCCAGCTTTTTGTAATTGCCGCGCGGCGTTAAAAATCCGTTTTTTCCGCTTTTCAGCACTTCCCTTATTCCGCCGCTGTCATAGCAAACGCCGGGGACGGACATAAACAAAGCTTCGACTAAAGCCATAGGCAGGCCTTCCCATAAAGAACTTAAGGAAAACACGTCGGCCGCGGCCAAAAGTTCGGATATGTCTTTGCGGTGGCCCAAAAGCTTAAAATTGTTTTTCAGTTTGCGGCGCGATATAAGCTTCTGCGCGGCTTGCTTAAGCGGCCCCGTACCCGTGTAAAGATAAACGCAGGAAGGCTCTTTTTTACAGACTATCTCGGCCGCTTTTATCATGTCCAGAGGGTTTTTTTGCGGTTTTAAATTGGCTGTGCAAAGGATTATTTTTGCGTTTTCTTTAAGGCCGAGTTCCCTTAGTTTTGCGGCTTTGTCAAAATCTTTAAAGTCTTGCTTTGTGCGCACTTCGACGCCGGCCCTGATAAGGGTGCATTGCGCGGCTTTGGTTATTTTAAGTTTAAGTGCGGTATCCATATCTTCGCGTGAAACGAAAATAAGTTTATCCGTAACTTTGGCCAGCAGTTTTTCAGCGGTAACGTAAAAATATTTTTTAAGCGGTTTTTGCCCTTCGTAAAAAGAAAATCCGTGCACCGTATGAACGATTTTCGGGCCTTTTATTATGCTTGCGGCCGCCAAACGCCCCAAAATGCCGGCTTTGGAAGAATTGGTGTGAACGATATCGGGCTTTATATTTTTAAGCCTTTTTCTTATTTGCAGAAATGCTTTTAAATCTTTCAGGGGGGAAATTTCCCTTACCAAATCGGGAATGAAGAACAAACCCTTTACGTTCTTTTTTGCTTCTTTATCCAAATATCCGCCCTTTCCGCAAAGGAGATAAGTTTTTATGGGCGGTCTGTTAAGGTTCCTTACGCTGTAAAGCACGCTTTTTTGCGCGCCGCCGAGTTCTAATTTGGTTATTATAAAAGCGATTTTTTTATTTGCCATTTTTCGGTAATCTCTAAATCAGGATAATAATATTTCAAAATTTCTTCGGCCGTTTTGCCTTTTTTTGCCAAACCGTAAGCCCCGTCTATGCAAAGGCCTTTGCCCGCTCCGGTGTCGGAGCCCAAAATAAGTACGTCTTTCTTAAACGGTATGAACGTGAAAAACGGGGATTTGAGCGTCCCTGCGGCCAAAATGAAGTTGGCCTCTTCAAAGGGGACTTCAATCGTTTTTTTGCTTCCGGCAAAGCGCATCGTTTCAATCCTGCCGTACGGAGTTGTTTTGGCGGGTTCAAAATATTTGAGCGCGCCGATTTTATGTAGAGAATTAAGACGGGTTTCAATTTCTTTAAGAGGCATTAAATAAACCCATTTCACGGAGGACCATAAAGTCGGGTCTTCCGGGGCGGAATACAAATCTTTGGGCGGATTGGAAATCATAAATTTAAACAGATTTACCGGGGAAAATGAATAACTTATATCAGCTTTGGTGTTTCTTATGCCGTCCTCGCTCGCGCTTGAGCAGGAACGGTATATTTCCGCTTGGGCCGGTTCCGCTGGGGTTTGCTCCGCAGAAACTTGCGCCAGCACTTTGCCTTTTGTGTTTTTTGAGGCTTCTCTTACAAATTGCGATTCCATATTGACGCCGCCGTAATTTAAGCGGGGGGCGTTATCCGAAATATCAAAAATAGCGTCTTGGGAATATGAGAGCCTGCGGACGAGCGCGGTTCTGAGAACCGTGGCGGCGGCTTCCAGCGCGGCAGGCGTTTTTATTCCGCGCGTCAAAGACATTAAAAGCGAGGGCAGAACGTCGTCTAAGGAAGTGTAATTTACCAAAATCATTCCTTTTTCCGTCGGTATTACCAACAGCGAACCTTTAAGTTCTTTATCGCCCAAATTTGCGGAAAAAATATCTTCCGCTTTGGCGTCTTTGACTAAGAAAGAATAGCCCTCTTTGTTTAAAGATATCACAAAAGGGCGTTTGGTGGAAAAATCCGCCGCACCCCATTTATTTTGTATGTGTACGCCTTGGTGTTCTTTGTCAAAAGAAATATTTTTAGGCGTGTAAGCTTCGCCGGAGATAACCGCGCCCAAAGCTTCGTCCTTAATGGTAAAATCGCTTCCGGGCATAAAGTTAAAACTTTGCAATGGGGTTAAGTTGGCTTTGTAATCGGAGAACAGCCCCACGCGCACGGCTTCGGAGTTTGATGGCTCAGGCTTTTTTGTGTAAATCTCGGAAAGTTTGGTATAAAACAGGTAATTTTCCGGCGCGCCTTTAAGCCTTTTTGAAAGTTTTTTAAGCCTTTTTGCGCTTTTTTTGTCGTTTTTATCCAATATAAACAGGCTTGCATAGCTTTGCCATGCCGGGATATACTGTTTAAGTTTATACTGTATTTCCGCCTGATATTTCTGCGCGGAATAATTGTTGCCGTCGTGGGAGAGCGCCTGCTCGGAAAGAGCCTGCGCCGCCGGTTTGTTTTTGGCGGAAAGACGGCCCATAAGATAAGCCGCATGAGATATTAAATAAGGGTCCGTCCCGTAAAGGTTTTGAAGTATCTCCATGGCTTCGTTTTTTTTGCCTGCGTTGAAATAAGCCTGCGCCAAAGCCAATTTTGAAGAAGAAAGGTATTCAAAATCGGCAGTCAAAAAGAGCAGATTTTCGGCTTCTTTTTTAGCTTCTTTGGTTTTGCCCCAAGCCGAATATATCCAAACTTTAAGCAGCTGAGGGAAAGGATTGTTAGGGTTAAGTTTTAAAGACAAATCCGCGTTTTTTAGGGCGTTTTTATACTCGGCGCGCTGCAAGTTGATGACGGCGGTGTTTAAAGCGGCTTGCAGTCTGGCTTCGGCGGGAAAACTTCCGTCGGCGGAAAGCTTCTCATAAACTTCCAAGGCTTTGCTTTGCTCTCCGTTTTCATAAAGCGTTTGCGCTTCTTTAAGTTCCGGGCCGTTAAAATAGGTTAAAACGGTTTTGCTTATTACGGCGTTATTAAGTTTTACGTCCGGCAGATGCGTTACAGCCATTACATTGTTTG
>NZ_CALGEO010000139.1:0-14285 GCF_937881865.1 Candidatus Proelusimicrobium excrementi | reverse complement strand
AGTGTTAAATAAAGGCCTGAAGGGTGTTAAGGATTCTGGCAGCACGGACAAGGGCAGGCAAGTTCGGAAGTCAGTAGTTTAGGCGCAATTTCCGCCAATTACTATAAAACTTTAATCATATTTCTGCAGAATAGTATATTACCCGATTTGCAGAAAATGAGAATATATTTACAAGTTAAGGAATTATTTTTATTCCAAAATGTTATTCTATTACCATTTTTATAAAGACCAAGAAAATTCTTAATTTAATATTTTTTTAATTAAAACGAGTTTTTTATTTAAAAAAAGATAAGCAATAAAATAAAAGATATGGAATTAAATTAATTCCAAATAATTTTTACGAACAAACTTTTTTAAGTATAAAAAGGCTTAAAACCGGATACTTGAATATCAAGCGAAAAACAAATAAAAGGAAATAGCTTCAGTTTAAAAAAGGGGAGTTATAAGACAGCGTTTTTTTGAATTATTTTACTTGTGATAATTTTTATTATGTTAATTAATTTGAGATTAAAAAAGGGGGTTTTTATAGTTATAATATTTATTAATAAAAGTTATATTATATCGATTTTATCAATGTTTTTTATTATAAATTAATATAATTTATAGTTTTTTATTTTTTCTAGAAAGAGATTTTGCAAAACTGCAGTTTAATTTGCCCGGCAATGTTTGATTTTTAAGTTTTTATTTGCAGAAAAACGGACCTGAAAATGTTTAAAAAATCCGTTTTTAAAATAAGCTTTCAGAGGCTTTTTTCAACATATTTAAATCGCAAAAATCCCCCTCTTTAAAATATTTTTAACACTTTTTTAATAGACATTATGGAATTAAAATATATCCATAACTAAATATAGCCCATTTAAAATTTGCGTTTTAAGCGTTTTGGGGTACCTGGGATATGGCTGAATGTTTAAAACGCGATATGGCGCATTTTAGAGATTTTTATCAGTTTTAGAACTATTTTTATTCTATAACTTAATATTTTAGCGCAAAATATAAATGTAAACGCTATTTATGTTTAGGAATTAAAAAAGGAAAAACGGCTGACCAAAGGTAAATATAAAAGGAATTTTAGGGCTTCAGATTCTAGGCTAACTGCTTATATAAGATAATCTGTTTAATAAAAATATCTGGGAATAAAATTGCCCTTTTATACATTTAAGGATTGTTTTCTACAAAAGCAGGGAAGAATAATGGACTTAATTTAGAGCCAAGACCGCAGCAGG
This sequence comes from Candidatus Proelusimicrobium excrementi, assembly GCF_937881865.1. NCBI lineage: Bacteria > Pseudomonadati > Elusimicrobiota > Elusimicrobia > Elusimicrobiales > Elusimicrobiaceae > Candidatus Proelusimicrobium > Candidatus Proelusimicrobium excrementi. Next base: position 13,062 of record NZ_CALGEO010000139.1, on the reverse strand, counting down.
TTACCACGTTCCTTTAATATTAAAAAGGAATATAAGCCAAAAAACTATAAAACTCGGTTTTCTGCCGGCAAAAAATCCCTGCCGGATTTGTAATTTACATTAAAATCCGCAAACTTGTATCTATATTTAAAGCAATGTTGTAAAAGGCATAAAAAAGCTTATATTTAGATTAGGGGCAGTTTCATTTAAAGGAGAATGACTAATGGCAAACAAAGTGTATATTCTTATAATAATATTGCTGACGGCGGGGATTTTTGCCTATATAGGCTGGGGGGAAAGCGGCAGCAGGCAAGGAATTGAGCTTCAAATAACGCCGTCGCCTTATACAATACAGCAAAGTTTAGAACGTGCAAAAAACGCCTTAGAAGCGCAAAATATACCCGTAACAGCGGAAATTGCAATAGCGGACACCGACTCAAATTTACCTAAAGCTTACTTACTCCTTCTAAATCTGCCGGAAGCGGGGGAACTGATAGCCCAAAATATAGAAACCGCGGGAATGCTTCCCATAAAAATTATCCTTTGGGAAGACGGCCCCCAATCCAAGCTGGCTTTTATAAAGCCCGAACTGCTTGCCAAACATTACAATTTGGATCCTCAAAAAACAGAAACTATACAATTAAAACTAAATAAAGTTACGGAAGATATAATAAAACAGGATTAATATAATCCCTCTGCCCTTACAGGCGCATGATTTTGCCGGGTTCCCCATCCCCCCATATAAAGCTATGAGCTTGATATCCGCACCAAGTTTTATTCCCCTCACAGTTTTAACGGCTTAGTCCGATGAATCCCCCCCTCAGCCGGCGTGTTTCAGGGATATTGTTATCTTATTCCCATAAAAAATACTATGCCACTGCGCTATAATTTTATATAATTAAAAATAACTATAACAGTTTAAAGTAATTATCTCTATATGAAAAAGCTTATATATTGCCTGCTTTTTGCACAGATTTTATTTTATTACGGATGTTCGGAAAGGGAACAGTCCGAGTTTCCTTTTTACGCTTTTGACGGAAACCGCCGCGGCAAACAAATAGGATTGCTGATTCCCGTTGAAAATTCCGGCGTATTAAAGATGTTTGTCAGCGTAGATAAAATAAAACCCGGCAATTACAGTTTATATTTACATGAAGACGCCCAATCCTGCCGCGCCCCGAAGGAAGCCCTTTCCGGGAATATTGTAAAAACGCAGTTTCCGCTGTTGGACGGAAGCGACGGAACAATAAGGGTGATAATAATCTCCCGCGATTTAAAAATGCAAGATTTAAGGGGCCGCTCCTTAATAATACACGAAACTACGGAAAATATACAGGCAAATGCTTCTTCAGAGCAAAACTCCGCCAAAACTTCGGGGGACATTCTTTCCCCCGCAGGGAAAGGCGTCGCATGCGTTAATATACCACATAAAAAGAAGCGTTAATTTCAGATTGCACATATAACAAAAATAACCCCGGCGCGGATTAGGCCCGGGAGTTCTTTAACCTTTTAACATCCCCCGCCTAACAGCATTTATTAAGGGATTTTCTTCCTCAGACGAAATTTGTTCCGCCTTACTTACCGAAACTTCCACGTCAGAAGAGTTTTCTTCCGCAAAAGCTGCTAAACCTATAAACATTGCCAAAGAAAATATCGGCAAAAGCAATATTCTTTTCATATCAATTTTCTCCTTATAAAAATAATTAAAAAACACAACAAAACGCAGGGAGCGAACAATAAGAACGGAAGATTTGCGTTTTAAATTTGTATACCTTAAAATGACACTTATTTTTATCAAAAACAATCAACTGTTTTTTATTCTCGCCGTAAGTTCACCTCTGAACGCCACAATTTTGGATTATAATTTACTCTCATCAAACGAAACACCATAATTAGCAGAGTATTGTTTTATTTGCTAAAATTGGATATAATAATATTGCGGTCAAAAACCGCGAAATATGTAAAAGCGGCAAACTTCCGACTTTTACGGGGTAAAACGATATGAATATAATAGACGACATAAAACAACAAACCTCATACCCGGCGAACCTTCCGGCCATAGCCGTAAGGGATGTGGTAATGTTCCCGGGCATGTCTTTGCCGATATCCGTAGACAGGCAAAAATCAGTAATGGCGATAGAGCTTGCTCTCGGCACAACCGGCAAGTACATTATAGCCGTCTCCCAAAAAGCGGCCGAAACCGAAGAACCGACCGCCGACGATATTTACAAATTCGGCGTATTGGCGGAGATTACCCAATCCCTCAAAATGCCCGACGGCAGCATGAAAGTGTTTTTGCAGGGTATAGCCAGGGCCAAAATCAACAATTTGGAATTTAACCCGGTGGCGAAATGCTGGTACGCCAATGCTGAGTATCCCTCCGACGATACCAAACCCGACGCCGAAATTAAGGCCCTTATGCGCCAAACTTTGGATCAGTTTGAAGAATACGCCATGGTAACCAGGCGCATAGCCATAGAAGGCGTTTCCTTCTTAAGGCAGATTGAAGATCCTTCCAAACTGGCAGATACGATAGCTTCAAACATAATAGTAAAGACGCAGGACAGACAGGATATTTTGGAAACCGTGCCCGTCAAGCCGCGCCTTGAGAAGCTGTTAAAACTGCTCGCCAGCGAAGTGGAAATAATTTCCCTCGAGGAAAAAATCCACTCCAAGGTAAGAAGCCAGATAGAAAAATCCCAAAAGGAATACTATCTTAACGAGCAGATGAAAGCCATTCAAAAAGAGCTCAGGCAAAAAGACGACTTCCAAAAAGATATAGACGAACTTAAAGCCAAAATCAAAAAGAACAATCTGCCCAAATACGCGGCCGAAGCGGCGGAAAAGGAAATTGAAAGGCTTTCAAAAATGGCGCCGTTCTCGCCGGAATCCACGGTATCAAGGACTTTTCTTGACTGGCTCGTAAATATGCCTTGGGCCGTTTCCACCGAGGATGTTCTTGATATAGACAAAGCCAAAAAAGTGTTGGACGAAGGCCACTTCGGTTTGGATAAGGTAAAAGAAAGAATTTTGGAATATTTAGCCGTAAGACAGCTTACCAAGAGCCTTAAAGGGCCCGTACTTTGCTTTGTAGGGCCTCCGGGAACGGGTAAGACTTCAATAGCCAAATCCATAGCGCAGGCGATAGGGCGCAAGTTTATAAGAATGTCCTTAGGCGGAGTCCGCGACGAAAGCGAAATCCGCGGGCACAGACGCACTTATATAGGCTCCATGCCCGGGCGCATTATCCAAGGTATAAACAAAGCCAAAAGCAATAACCCGGTATTTCTGCTTGACGAAATAGACAAAATGGGTTCAGATTGGCGCGGCGATCCGGCGGCGGCCCTGCTGGAGCTTTTGGATCCCGAACAAAATAAGGACTTTGTGGACCATTATTTGGACGTTCCTTTTGACGTTTCCAAAGTAATGTTCATAACTACGGCCAACTCCTTAAGTTCCATACCGGTAACCTTAAGGGACAGATTGGAAATTATTGAATTTTCCGGCTATACGCACTATGAAAAGCGCGAAATCGCCCGCCGTTACCTTCTGCCCAGGCAGATGAAGGAACACGGCCTGCCGGAAGAATCTTTAAAGGTGGAAACCCCGGCCTTGGACCTTATAATGCGCGAATACGTCCGTGAAGGCGGCGTACGCAATTTCGAGCGTGAAATCGGCACGATATGCCGCAAAGCCGCGAAGCAATATCTTGAAGACAAAAAGAAAAAAGCCATAAAAGTTACGGCAAAGAACCTGCATAACTTCCTTGGCATACCGAGATATTCCAACACTTTCGCGGAAGAAAACGGCATAGGCATAGCCACAGGTTTGGCGTGGACTTCCGTCGGCGGCGAAACTTTAGCCATAGAAGCGACGAAATTCCGCGGCAAAGGCCAGCTTATTTTGACGGGCAAACTCGGCGACGTTATGAAGGAAAGCGTCCGCGCGGCCTTAAGCTTTATCAGGAGCAAAGACTACGCCAAAAAGTTTGCATTTGATAAGACGGACTTCCATTTGCACTTCCCGGAAGGGGCCGTGCCCAAGGACGGGCCTTCCGCCGGAACCGCAATATGCACCGCGTTATTAAGCGTCATCACGAACAAACCCGTTAAAAAAGCCGTTGCGATGACGGGCGAAATAACCATAACCGGGCGCGTTCTGCCTGTCGGCGGGATTAAGGAAAAATTCCTCGCGGCTTACAGGGAAAATATCAAGACGATACTTTACCCTCAAGCCAACGAAAAGGACGTTTCCGAAATACCCGAACAAATAAGGAAAGAGCTTAAGCTTATCCCGGTAACGCATATGGAACAAGTGGTAAAAGTGGTATTCGGCAAGCTATAATTGCTAAAATATATTAAAAGGAACGCAAACACCCCTTTTTTAAAAAGGGGTGTTTTAAATTAAAAGGAGATAAAAAAGAAATGGTAACTTACATTAAAAATCTTTTTACCGACTTTAAAAATTTTGCGGTAAAAGGAAATATGGTTGATATGGCAGTAGGTATTATTTTAGGCGCGGCTTTTAACGGAGTGGTAAATTCCATCGTTAAAGACTTAATTATGCCCCCTATCAGCCTGTTGCTTTCCAAAATAAACTTCAGCGGATTGTTTTTTACTCTTAAAGACGGTTCCGCCGTTGCAGGCCCTTACGCTTCAATAGAGGCCGCGCAAAGCGCCGGCGCGGTAGTGCTGAATTTGGGCGCTTTCATCAATAACGCCATAAGCTTTTTGATTACCGCCTGGGCGGTATTTATGATGGTAAAAATCGTAAGCAAATTAAGAAAAGAACCCGCCCCGGTCGAAGCTGTTCCTACAACTAAAGAATGTCCGTTTTGCAAAAGCGTTATCAACATCAACGCCGTAAAATGCCCCAACTGCACTTCAGACCTTAAATAAATTCGTTTAGGCCCGCTGACAGCGGGCCTTTCTATATAAATTACAACAACGGAGCTAATTAATGAATAAAAAAATACTCGTTATTTTGGCGGCTTTTTTATTATGCTGCTTAAATTCTTACGCCCAGGACGGCAAAAAAACCGGCTGGCAGCTTGAGCTTAAAACCCTGGCTTTGGATTTGACTTCCACCGAAGTCAAAAACTCCGAAGATTACAAAGACTTCCCGGATGCAAAATTGAACGCCGACTCCCAAAAACTCATAAAAGGCAGATTTCACTTTTCCGGCGATTACTTCGGCCAAAATTATTTATGGTCAAACGCTTTGTTTATGGAATACGGCAAAACCACCATTAAACCGGCCGAAGGCGAAAAACTGACGACCGAAAACGCCGATAGGATTTTGCTTTCTTCCGATTATACTTTAAGGCTTTGGCACGTTAAGGATTTCCTTGGCGGGTTTGAGGCCGGTCCGTTTGTTTCTCTGGCTTATGAAACGGAATTTAATTCCAGCGGTGATTCCCCCCTCAAAAAAATAATAAGGGGCAATGCCGGCGCGAAACTTTTTGAAGGCAAATATCTTAAGTCCTTATTCGCCGCCGGTTTTATGGAATACGATTTTACATACCCGGAAGAATCCACCAAATACGGTTATGAAGCCGGCATAGGCCTTGAATACAATATCCGCGAAGGCGTAAAAGCCAAATTTACCGGCACTTTCCGCGATTATTGCTATGAAAGCGAAAAGCAGGCCACCGATTTGGATTACTCCTTGGAACTTGACGCGAGATTAGACGTTTTGGTACTTAAAAATCTTTCCGTCGCGCCGTTTATCAATTACTATACGGCCCAAGGTAAATACGTCGGCCCGCGCGGGGAAAACCTTTACGTAGGCGTAACGTTTTCCTTCAGCCATATGTTTTTGGCGGCAAAATAGCGGAAGCCTCCGCACAACAGTTTTAAAACCCGTCTAACCGGCGGGTTTTATTTTTTTAGGCGGGCAAACGCCTTTTTCCCCGCCGAAGAAGTTTTAAAGTTGTACAATATAAGTATGATAAACGAAGAATTAATTTTTGAAAATTTATCTAAAACCCAAAACAGCGACAAACAAAGGATTTTAGACATTCTTACACAGGCGCGCGAACTTAAAGGAATATCCCACGAACAAGCCGCCGCCCTGCTCAACCTGACGGATAAAGACTTAATTGAAGAGCTGTATAAAACGGCTAAATACATCAAGACGCAAATTTACGGCAACAGACTGGTGCTGTTTGCCCCGCTTTATATATCAAACGTATGTTTTAACGAGTGCCTTTACTGCGCGTTCAGAGCCTCCAATAAAGAGCTCCACCGCAGGGCTTTAAATCAGGAAGAAATCAAACGAGAAACGGAAACGCTCTTAAAACAAGGACATAAAAGGGTTCTTATGGTTGCCGGTGAATCGTATACCGGCGCGGGCCTTAAATACGTTTTTGACTCCATAGACTCCATTTACGCGGCCAGGGACGGCAAAAACAATATAAGGCGCGTAAACGTAAACATCGCCCCTCTTACCATTGAGGAATTTAAAGAGCTTAAAAAACACAATATAGGCACTTTTCAGCTGTTTCAGGAAACCTATCACAAAGACACTTACCGTAAAATGCACGTCGCCGGCAAAAAAGCCGATTATAACTTCCGCGTAACCGGTATGCACAGAGCCATTGAAGCGGGTATAAACGACGTCGGCATAGGCGCGCTTTTAGGGCTTTACGATTACAGATTTGAAGTCTTGTCCATGCTTCAGCACGTTAAAGATTTAGAAGATAAATACGGCGTAGGGCCTCATACTATTTCCGTACCCAGGATAGAACCCGCCTGCGGATCGCCTTTAAGCGAGCACCCGCCATATGCCGTAAGCGATGAAGATTTTAAAAAGATTATAGCCGTGCTCAGGCTTGCGGTTCCTTATACCGGCATAATATTAAGCACAAGGGAAAACGCCGACATGCGCCGCGCCGCTTTTGAGCTTGGCATATCCCAAATATCCGGCGGCAGTAAAACAAACCCCGGCGGGTATGAAGACGACAACGCCGACGAGCAATTTACCCGCGGCGACCACCGCCCGCTTGAGGCCGTAATCTCCGACATAGTGGACCACGGTTATATCCCCTCTTTCTGCACGGGATGCTACCGCCTTGGCAGAGTAGGCAAAGATTTTATGGACTTGGCAAAACCAGGCCTTATAAAAGCGCATTGTCTGCCTAATGCAATGTTCACTTTTGCGGAATACCTCTACGACTTCGCTTCCGAAGATCTAAAAGCGAGAGGATTGGCCCTTATTGAAAAAATGATGAAGGACCTCCCCCCCGCCAGAGCGGAGCAGACCAAAGCCAATTTGGAAAAGGTCGCCAAAGGCGAGCGCGACATATATTTCTAGGCCGGATACGGAATTATACGATTAATAAAGGGGCGGAGAGTTAAACTCTCCGCTCCTTATAAATGTTTGCTTTAAGTCTGCGCGCAGCCTGCAACTGCCCATTTAAATCATAAATTAATTTACTATCAAGCCGTTGCTTCCTTTAGTTTGGCAGACGCAAGCCGACTTATATATTGTAAGCCCGTGGGAGTCTGTTCCTACACAAGCCGGAGTGCCATTACTCATAAGTTTAGGGGTATCCCCAAGACAGCAACAAATACCGCTGCATTTTGTAGAAGACCATATACCATGATAGCAAGTGCTTGCCTGAGCAACTGTAATGGGCATACCTTGGCAATAAACTTTATCGGGCTGGCAAGTGCAGCCGCTGTAGCTGTTCCAACTGTATCCGGAGGCGCAAGTGCATTTCCCGTACCAAGAACCGTAAGTCCAGCCGGAACCCGTGCAACTAGCCGTACGATTCTGCGTGCCGGAAACGGCGTTTGCGTAAGCGGAAGAACAAGTCCTTGTGGTAGACTTCGGGAGAACGCAAACTCCGTTTTCCATACAATAGCCCCTTTTACAGCTGAATATAGGCGTTGTACAACCGGTGTTCTCGCCGCTTCCGCCGCAAGTTAAATACATTTTGCAGTCCTGGCTGCCTTTAAGCCTTAAACTGCGCCATTGCGCGCCGGAAGCGCAAGCGGACAAATTACCCAGATTGACTTCGTTAAGAAAAGTTTTCGAAGCGTTAAAAGAGGAACTACTAGTTGAAGTTAGGCTTTGTAATGTTTGGTTAGGGTCTCTTAAATATGTAGTACCATATGTAGAATAAGCCTTGCTTTCGTATACGCCAAAGGCATCGGCATCATTTCCGCTTCTCACCGTTCCCGTTGTGGTAAGCGTTCCTTCGCCCCTGATATCCGCAAAGCCTTCTATAGCAGATTCCTTTGCGACGGAAAAATCTCCTTCGATTTCCGTCTTATAGGCTTTATCCTCAGTATCCGTGCCCATATTTATCATGAACTCGTTCGCAACCGTAAGGCTGGCGTGGCTGCCGTAAGGAACAGGATAAAAAGTTATATATTTGATCATCCTTTGCGCGTTTAAAGGCAAAAGAACAAATAAAAACAACAAAACAACCGCGGTCTTTTTCATACTTCCTCCGCCTGCTAAAATTAATTTATAAAACAAATCTTAAAAAGGTCTCCGGGAACTAACCGCCGCAAACCCTGTAATACATCGTGCTGGTATCGCCCGTACCGCCCTGGCAGATATATCCGCCCACATTAGCCGTAGCCGTATGACAGCTTGCACTGGAAGAGCTGTAAATCGTATAAGAACTGTAACAAGCCTGCGTGCCCGCTGCGGAAGCGGCGTTGCCGTACAAAATACAGCCCGGTTTAGAAGGATTTTCCCGGCACCAGAATGTAGCGTCGCTTACATTTGAAAAACTGCATATTTCAACCGCATAATAAGTACCGTTGATAATCATACGCTTAGCCCCGTCATGCTGGCCGCAAAACCATGTAAGATTGGCGTCGGTGCATTGCTTGCTTCCAGTATAACAATAAGCCGAAGGAGTATCGCCCCTCCCGCAGTTAAACGTCGCAGGGATAGAGGCCGAAACGGCTTCTCTTAAAGCGGTGCAGGGGAAATTTTCCGTTCCGCATGCGTGCGTCTGTATACAGCCCTCCCTTTGGGAATCCCCGCAAGTATCCTGTATATTTGCAGGGCCTATCTGCCACGGGCCAAATTCGCACTCGGGCAAATCCGGGGCGTCACATCCGTTAGAGGCCTCATTGCAGCTGCCGCAGGTAAGATAATACTTGCATTCTTCGCTGCCTTTAAGCCTTAAAGGGCACCAGTTCGGCGTTGAAGCACATCCGCCCGCCAAATTGGTAAGGGCGTAAGAACCTATTTTTACATTAGAGTTGACCGAAGTTTCGTCCGCAACATAAGCATAGTCTACATTATTATCCAAAGCTTCAACGGTATTGCTCGGGCCGATTAAATCCGCACGGCCGTAAGCCATAACGGTATTGACGTCGCCGCTTCTTATGGTGCCGGTGGTTGTTACATTGCTTCCGCCGGTTTCCTTAAGGCGCAAAATGCCGTCCAAAGTAACCGCGCCTGGCACGGTAAGCCTTCCTGCGACTTCGCTTTTACCGCCGTCCCGTCCGCTTATTATTGCCGTATTCTTTACATCAAGCCTGTCATGGTTGCCGTACGGTATCGGGTAAAAAGTTATATATTTAACCATTCTCTGCGCGTTAAGAGGAGCAAACAACGCACAAAGCAAAACAAAAAAAGCAAACTTACGCATAGACCACCCGTAAAATTAAAATTGAGAAACGATTTAAACCCCTATATATTAAATATAACAATAATTTATATTTTGGGCAATATGTTTTTTATATTTAATATTATGCGGGCGCGCACATGGAAAGAAACAAGAATTAAGCGTTTCAATCGCTCGAGCCGATAAAAACCAAAGAGCAAAAGACAAACAAAAGCAGCCAAATTAAAAGTATTAACATAATTTAAGGCCGCATATAAAAAAGCGGCATATCTTCCATGAGCTTCAACCCACACGGAAAAAAATGCCGCCGAAGCGAGCCGCACCCATAGGGCGGGCGGCTCCTTATATCAGCGACAGTTTTTTGGGGTTGAAGCTTACCAAAGTTTTAAACTTTGATATGGCCGGGCATTATCCGGCACCAAAAAATCAGTCTTAAAAACAATTTTATTTAAGGCTTTTAAAAAGCCTGTATCCTAATTTCAAAACCTACAGGTTTACTTTGCGTCTTCCTCCTCGGTATGAGTTACGGCTATGCCGAGTTCGTCCAATTGCTTTTGATCCACTATATTCGGCGATTCCGTCAGCGGGCAGGAAGCCGCCGTCGTTTTGGGGAAAGCGATAACTTCCTTAATGGAATCTTCCCCGCAGATTAAAGCGGTAAGCCTGTCAAAGCCAAGGCCCATACCGCCGTGCGGAGGCGTACCGCGCTCCAAAGCGTTTAAAAGCATCCCGAAGCGCCTTGCGGCTTCTTCTTTGGAATGCTTCATTAAAGCCAAAATCTTTTCTTGTATATCGCGCCTATGGTTGCGGACCGAGCCGGATGCCAATTCCATACCGTTAAGCACCATATCAAACTGATAAGAGCGCACTTTTAAAGGGTCCGTATCCAAGAGAGGTATATCCTCTTTGACGGGCGCGGTAAAAGGATTGTGCGCCGCGTCGTAGCGGTCTTCCTCGGGGATGTATTCCAGCAGAGGGAAGTTGACCACCCACAGCGGGGCCCATTTGGTTTTCGGCTTAAGGCCGAGAACTTTTATAAGTTCTTTTCTTAAAGCGCCCATAAACAAAGCGCAGGTATCGGCTTTAACGTCGCTGCCGATAAAAACGGTGTCGCCCTCATTGGCGTTTAAGCCGCCGCGCAAAGCTTCCAGTTCGCTTTCGCTGAAGAACTTGGCGGAAGGCCCCTCAAATTTACCGGCTTTGAACTTAAGCCAAACAAGGCCTTTCGCGCCGTTTTTCTTTACAAGCTCCGTAAGTTTGTCAATCGCGCCACGGCTGAGTTTATCGGCGGAAGCTTCGGCCCTTAAAGCGCGTATCGCTCCGCCGTCTTTAATAACGGCCTCAAAAACTTTAAAAGCGGTATTTTTGAAGATATCCGTAATATCGGAAATTTCCATATCAAAACGCATATCGGGCTTATCGCTGCCGAAGCGCAAAAGAGCTTCTTTATACGGCATACGTATAAACGGGGTTTTAATTTCCTCCCCCACCGCTTTAAAAACCGTCTGCATCATGCCTTCGGCTATGGAGAAAATATCATCAAGCTCCACGAAGGACATTTCTATATCTACCTGAGTATGTTCCGGCTGGCGGTCGGCCCTGAGGTCCTCGTCACGGAAAGCGCGGGCAAGCTGGAAGTATCTGTCCACGCCGCTGGCCATTAAAGTTTGTTTGAACATTTGCGGGCTCTGCGGCAAGGCGTAAAACTTGCCGTTGTGCACCCTTGAGGGCACCAAATAATCGCGCGCGCCTTCCGGCGTGGAGCGCGTTAAAATCGGGGTTTCAATTTCCAAAAAGCCGTGTTCGTCAAAATAACGCCTTATAACCTGGGCAAGGCGGTGGCGGGTGGTAAGATTTTTTATCATGCGGGCGTTCCTTAAATCCAAATAGCGGTATTTAAGGCGGACGTCTTCCGATATATTCTTTTCCGTATCAATGTCAAAAGGCAAAGGCACGCAGGTGTTGAGCGTTTCAATTTCGTCGACGATAATTTCAACTTCGCCGGTGGGAATATTTTTGTTTACGTATCCCTCTTTGCGTTTGGCGACGGCGCCCTTGGCGCAGATTACATATTCGTTGCGCAGAGCGGAAGCTTCCTCAAAAGCGGCTTTGTTATCCGGCCCGACTACAAGCTGAACAAAACCGGTTCTGTCCCTTAAATCTATAAATAAAACGCCGCCGTGGTTGCGGTATCCGTGCACCCACCCGCAAAGCGTTTGTTTAGTTCCTTCCATGGCGGCGGTTATTTCGCCGCAGTAATTAGTTCTTTTCATAATTCACCAAGTTTTACTTAATATTTTTAATGGCGCCGGCAAGAGCATCAAGCGGATAATCTTTTTGCTCACCGGTGGTCAAATCCTTAAGCTTAGCCGAGCCGCGGGCGGTTTCTTCTCCGCCGATTATCACGGCAAAGCGCGCTTTTGTTCTGTCGGCCTGCTTCATTTGGCCTTTAAGGTTTTTCTCAAACAAGCCGCCTTCGGTTATAATGCCATCGGCCCTTAAATTCTGCATTACGTTAAAAGCGTACTCGTTGCAGGATTTTTCCAAGCTGACGACATAAACTTTAACCTCTTCTTCCGCAGGCAAAGAACCCAAAGCCAAACAGGTCCTTTCCGCGCCCATGGCCCAGCCCACGGCGGGGATGTCCGCGCCGCCCATTGATTTTATAAGGCTGTCATAACGTCCGCCGGCCGCAATGGCGTTTTGGGATTTGTCGCCGGCCTGAAACTCAAAAACCGTTCTGGTATAATAATCAAGCCCGCGCACGAGGGAAGTATCAACTATATAAGGGATTTTCCCGTCCAGCAGCCTTTTAACTTCGTTAAAATGCTCTTCGCATTCGGGGCAAAGTTTCATTTTGGGCGCGCCTTCGGCAAATCTGTGTCCGTCTATTTTACAATCCAATACGCGCAGCGGATTGCGTTCAAGCCTGTCTTGGCAGGTTTCGCAGAGAGTATCTTTTGAAGATGACAAATAATCAATCAAAGCCTGGCGGTACAGCGGGCGGCACTTTTCACAGCCGAGCGAATTTATTTTTACGCTGTAATTTTTTACGCCGAAAGCCTGCATGATATCCTTTAAAAGCAATATGGCCTGAGCATCGGCCGCGGGGGCAGGATTGCCCAAAAATTCCGCTCCGATTTGTTCAAACTCACGGTAGCGGCCCGCTTGGGGGCGTTCCGCGCGAAACATATTCCCGATATAAAAAAACTGCTGAACCGGCGCGGCTTGCGTAAAATTGTTTTCTATGTAAGCGCGAGCAACCCCCGGCGTACCTTCCGGGCGAAGAGCCAGCAGGCGGTGCCCCGCGTCTTCAAAACTGTACATTTCTTTTTGCACTATATCGGTGGTGGTGCCGGTTGATTTTATAAAAAGTTCCTTAAGTTCCACCGTCGGAATGCGCAGCTCTTTTACGCCGTAGAGTTTAAAAACTTTTCTTGCGGCGGCTTCAAGAGCGGTCAAAGCGGCCGCTTCCGGGCCGAAAATAT
>NZ_CALGEO010000138.1:0-4254 GCF_937881865.1 Candidatus Proelusimicrobium excrementi | reverse complement strand
GTTAGCTATACGTCCAAAATATCCGCTGACTTCGCACACCCAACCGCAAGCGCGGCAGATGGCGGGGGCTAAGGGCGCAGGTCGCGGGCGGGGGAGGCGGAAATGCCGGGGGCGCGGAGGCGGGCGGCGACGGCGGCGGCCCCGGTATTACCCCCGACGTAAAATCCTGCGGAGATTGCACCAAGGAATGCTGGGACGGCAGTACCGTTACGGGAAAATGCAATACGATTACCGGCCAATGCTACGACTTCCCTTCCTGTCCGCAAAGACCGGGAGTAAAAGAATGTCTTGGCCAAAAACCGGCGGAAAGCGAATCATGCGGGAATAAATGCGGTTATCACATGCGCAGCGTAACTTGCGACACCTCCACCGGAGAATGGCAGACCGGCCAATGGGGCGCGTGTTCCAATGAAGGCGTATGTACGCCGGACAGCACGGACACTTCCGAATGTTCCGACGGAAAAACCGGGACTATGGTAAGATTTTGCAATAAGTCATGCCAATGGGGAACTTGGAATGATTCCGCCTGCAAAGAAGCAAACAAATGCGATGACGCGGAGTATGCGAAACAAAACGCTTGCGAATGCAACCCCGGCGATTCCACATGCTGTGCAGGAAATCCCAAATCCAAGTGGGATGCGGCCAAAGGCCAATGCGTCTGCCCCAACGGCAAATATGAAAGCAACGGAATCTGCTGCCCAACCGGGCAAGTATCCCTCGACGGCAAAAAATGCGTTTATGAATATCTGCCGGAAAGAGTAAATGTAGGCATATTGGCGGACTGCCATAATACTTACAGTTTTATAGACAAAAAAACATGCAGAAGGAATGGCAAAAAATATTTCGTCGGCGGCAAATTGCCATATACGAAAGCGGGAGACCGCTGTGGCTGGCACCATGCTTACTATAACGGAGGCATGTGGTGGGAAGGCGGAGAGTACCAAGGCGATAATGTAAGTACTTGCAACAACTCTAAAACAGACGCCGAACTTTGCACGCAAAATTGCACCGCCGCAACCTGCAGTTTTAAATGTATGAGAGGCGAAAACGTCCCCACAACCTGCGGAGTTTACAGTTGCAGTAACGGCAGACACTGCGACAATTCCGAAGGAAGCGGCGTAATGCTAAGGTGCAAAAGAAAGAATTAAACACAATATCAGCCCCCGGCTTAAAACCGGGGGCTTTTATCTCTGCTTGGGCGGCGGGCTCAAATAAGGTAAAATATAATTATGGCGGAAGAAACCAAAATCCCAAAGCATATAGCGTTTATAATGGACGGCAACGGACGCTGGGCCGAAGCAAAGGGGCTTTCAAAAACGAAAGGCCACGAAGAAGGCGCTCGCTCGGTCGAAGCGGTTACAAACGCCGCCTTAAAAGCCGGAGTAAAATATATAACGCTGTATGCCTTTGAGTATTATCACCACACTACAGTTAAGTAGAAAGCTAACAAATATAATTAAAACCAACAAATACATCTTCTATAACTAAGACAAAGCAAAATTTTTAAAGGAAAACAATCCCGATGTAAAAATCATTTTCAGCGGCAGGCGCGATCCTTTGCCGGCGGATATACTTCGCAAAATGGATAAAGCCGCCACCGAGGCAAAGCCCAATCACAAACTTGTTTTAAATTTGGCTTTAAATTACGGTTCCCGCCAAGAAATAGCCGACGCCGCGACAAAGCTTTTATCCTCCGGCAAAAAAGAAATAAAACCGGAAGATATTTCCGCCGCGCTTTATAACAATCTGCCCGAGCCCGATTTGATAGTAAGAACTTCCGGGGAGCAGAGGCTTTCCAACTTCCTTTTATGGCAGGCGGCTTACAGCGAGTTCTATTTTACCCCCGTCCTTTGGCCGGATTTCAAAGAAGAAGAATTTAATAAAGCTTTAGAGGAGTATTCCAAAAGGAACCGCCGCTTCGGCGGAAGATAAAGCGCGCGCCATATTCGCCCGACTGAAGCTTAAAACCGCTCCGAAACCTAAAAGTCCCCCTTTTATTTAACGCACATCCATAAACAATTTGCTAAAATGTTTTTATGTTATTACCTAGAATTTTAACCGCAATCGTGGGTATTCCCCTCGTGCTCGCCGCGATTTACTTCGGCGGCGTATTCTATATGGCGTTTGTTTCCGCCATAATACTGCTCTGCTTGTATGAGTATGGTTTGATTTTGCTTACGGCAAAAAAACCCGTTAACCGCGTTTCGCTGATAGTCTTCGGCATATTGATGATAATCGGCGCGGTGGCCGGCAGGGCCGACGTTCAAATGGGCGTTCCCAGCAATATTCCTTCTTTCTTTATGGCTTTGTCTTTGGCGGGAATATTTTTTGTTGAAGTTATCACCCCGCGCCGCTCCGCAGAACGCGCCGCAAATACTTTGCTCGGCGTAATTTTAATACCGTGGTCCTTGGCGCATCTTATCAATATACGCCTTATTGAACCTTACGGCGAATATTTTACTTATATTTTGTTTTTCACTATTTGGGCCACAGATACCGGCGCATATTTTACCGGGAGATTTTTAGGCAAACACAAACTTAATAAGGAAGTCAGCCCCAAGAAAACCTGGGAAGGCGCAATAGGCGGAACTGTTATCGGCACCGCCGTAGCTTTATTCTGTTGGGATTTGTTCTTCCCTTGGTACATAACGGCCGTGCAGGCCGCTTGTTTGGGATTGATGATTTCCGTCTTAGGGCAAATTTCCGATTTGGCCCAGTCTATACTTAAAAGGAGTTCAGGCATAAAAGACTCTTCAAACATTCTGCCCGGGCACGGCGGTTTCTTTGACAGATTCGACGCTTTCCTGCTGACTGTGCCGGTGCTTTATTACGTCTTATTATATATCCTGCCATGAAAAGAATAGTAATTTTAGGCTCGACAGGCTCTATAGGCGTTTCTTCCTTAAGCGTAATTTCCGCTTTGGGCCCGGATTATCAGGTTTTGGCGATAACCGGCAACAACAATACGGATTTATTCTTAAAGCAAATAGCGCAGTTTAAACCTAAATACGCCGCCGTATACAGCGAGGAATCTTACAAAAAAATAAAGGATATGGTCCCCGCGCACACCAAACTTTTGGGGCCGGGTATAGAATCTTTGGTGTTTTTGGCCATTATGCCGGAAGCCGATTTGATAATAGACGGCCTTGCCGGTTCAATAGGTTTTATACCGCTTATAGCGGCCATAAAAGCAAGCAAAACCATTGCTTTGGCCAACAAAGAACCGATAGTTATGGCAGGGCGCGCGCTTATGGACGAGTGCAGACGCTGGAACGCAACCATTATCCCCGTGGACTCGGAACCTTCGGCCGTTTTTCAATCACTTGAGAACGTTGACTGCCATTCCTACTATAAAGCAGAACCGCAGATAGCCGCAATTCTGCTGACGGCTTCAGGCGGGCCGTTCTTTAAATATGACGGGGATTTAAGCAAAGTTACGCCCGCTCAGGCTTTGGCGCATCCCAGATGGAAAATGGGCAAAAAAATCACTATAGATTCTTCCACATTGATGAATAAAGGCTTTGAAACAATAGAAATTATGCACCTTTTTTCCCTGCCTTTGGAAAAAATCAAAATAGTGATACATCCGCAGTCCATAGTACATTCGGCGGTGGAATATGTAGACGGCAGTATTATCGCCGAACTTTCCAATCCCGATATGCGTCTGCCGATACAATACGCCGTAACTTATCCCAAAAGGCTGCCCAGCCCTGTAAAAAGGCTTTCCGTTACGGAAATGGCGAAATTGGAATTTTCCGAGCCGGACTTAAACAAATTTCCCTGCCTCTGCCTTGCGCTGGAAGCGGCCAAAAAAGGCGGCAGCTTCCCCGCCGCGCTTAACGCCGCGGACGAAACGGCCGTAAACGCTTTCCTTGAAGGCAAAATATTGTTTACCGATATTCCCAAAATCGTCGCCGGTGTGCTTGAAAAGCACACCTCGGACAATAAACCGCTCACTTTAAGCGGAGCTGCTTTGGTTGACGAATGGGCAAGAGAGGAAGCACAAACCCTTCTTGAAACCAAGCGTTACCAAAAAGTTAAGATATAAACAAATATCCCCGGCAATTAAACCGGGGATATTTTTTATGAGATCAAAACCCCCGCCTTAGCCTAAGCCAAAGCGGGGCGGTTAGTTGAGATGCCGTTTTTAATACGGCAAAATTGCTCGCAAGTTACGATACTGACGGTATGTTTCTCCATGCAGTCTTTCCCCCACTCGCTCCATTGATAGTTAGCGCAGCAAGTCCTTGTCTG
>NZ_CALGEO010000137.1:0-1287 GCF_937881865.1 Candidatus Proelusimicrobium excrementi | reverse complement strand
TTTTGATTTGAACCTCGCCGATGCGGTGATTATAAACACTTGCGCTTTTTTGGCGTCGTCAATAAAAGAGGCCAAAGATAATATCAAAGCCGCGCTTAAGCTTAAAGCCGAGGGAAAAATAAAGAAGATTATCGTTACCGGCTGTATGGTTGACAGGTTAAAAACCGCAGTTAAAGAAGAATTCCCAGAGATTGATTTAGTTCTTTCCATTTCCGAGCAAACCCGTATGGATAAGCTTATTAAAAAGGAGGGGGAATTTATCAAGAAAATACAAACTTCGCTTTCGCTTTCTCCCTATAAAATGACGCTGACCTTGCCCCACAGCGCATATCTTAAAGTGGCCGACGGCTGTAATAACCGCTGCGCTTACTGCGCCATACCTTACATAAGGGGCAATTACCGTTCCAAAAGTATGGAAGACGTATTGGAGGAAGCCAAAATCATGGCCGAAGACGGCGTGAAGGAATTTTCTCTGATAGCGCAGGATACGACTTCCTACGGGCAGGATTTGTACGGCAAGCCTCAGCTGGAAAAGTTGATTAAAAAACTAGTGAAAATCAAAAAATTGGAACGTATAAGAATAATGTACGCCTATCCGCACCGCGTCAGCCGAGAACTGGCGGAAATTATGGCCGGGGAAGAGAAACTTTACCCTTATATAGATATACCTTTGCAGCATATTTCCGATAAAATGCTTAAAGCCATGCGCCGCCACGCCGGGGCCGCTCAGACAAAAGAGGTGCTGGCAATGCTGAGGGAAACCGTCCCCGGCATAGCGATAAGAACTAATTTTATAGTCGGCTTTCCCGGCGAAACAGAAGCGGATTTTGAAGAACTTAAATCCTTTGTCGCCGATTTTAAATTTGACAATATCGGCATATTTGAATTTTTCAGGGAACCCGGTACGCCCGCTTATGATATGAAGCCGCAAATCTCCGCCAAAATCAAAAAAGAACGCGCCGAAGCGCTTGCCTTTGCGCAGAGCCGCGTTATTGACGAAATAAACAAAAAACTTATAGGTTCCACTGTTGAGGTTATCAGCGACGGGGAAACTTCCGGCCGCACCTATAAAGACGCGCCCGACATAGACGGCACGGCAGAATTTACCGCGCCTGTTGAGGCGGGGCGGATTTTTAGAGGGGAAGTCGTTGGGGCTGAGGGGTATAGGCGCATTATAAAGCCTTTATTTTAATTGTGTTCCACTCAGTCCACGCAGCTAGCAGACTTTAATATTTAGGCAAATTTTGATTTTTGCTTCGGTCGGATACACGGGGCTCCGCCCACTCT
>NZ_CALGEO010000136.1:0-4671 GCF_937881865.1 Candidatus Proelusimicrobium excrementi | reverse complement strand
GAGTTTTTATTCACATATGATCTCGACGCTTTCAACGTCAAGCTTGTTTGTGTCGATGAATATCGTGTATACCTGATCTTTCTTCTCGCCGAGGGAATCGGGATCGAGCACTACCTGCACTCTGCCTTCCTCCACGATCATCGAACTTACCTTCGGAATAACGTCGCCGTCGGCTTCCACCTGAATATATTGGCATCCCGTAAGATAGAAAAGCCTCAGCGCGGCGTCATTGTTGTATATTTTATCATCAGTAATATAACCGGCCTGCCTGGAAGAAAGATTTACCATGGCCCTGCCGCCGTTTTCCAAGGCTTCAAGCTCTATAAAAACAGGCAGGGCGGGCAGTTTGGATTCCAATCTGTCGCGCACGACTACGGGTATCAAATCAAATTTCCGCGCGGCCAATTTAAAAGATTTTTCATAGCCGGAGGCCAAAAAATCGGAAAGCAAAAGCAATATGCCCTTGCGTTTTATCATGCGGTTGAGGCTGTCCAAACAAAGCGAAATATTGGTGCCTTTGCTCTTGGGTTTAAAAGCCAGCAACTCCCTTATTATTCTTAAAACGTGGCGTTTTCCCTTTTTAGGCGGGATATAAAGTTCAATTTTATCGGAAAAAAGCAAAAGCCCCACTTTGTCATTATTTTTTATTGCGGAAAAAGCGAATATCGCGCCGAGTTCGGCCACGACGTCGCTTTTAAATTTGCCGGTGGAGCCGAAATATTGCGAGGCGGAAACGTCGCAGGCTATTATAAGGCTGAGTTCGCGCTCTTCGTTGAATTTCTTTACGAAAGTCCCGCCCGTCCTGGCCGAAACGTTCCAATCGATTGAACGCACGTCGTCGCCGGGTATATATTGCCTTACTTCGGCAAACTCTATACCCTGGCCTTTAAAAACGCTTAAGTATTCGCCGGCGAAAGTTTCGCTGACCAGCTTCCCGGTCTGTATTTCTATCCGGCGAACACGTTTTAAAATATCCGAAGTTTGCATTATGGCACTTCAACCGTGGCAAATATCTTCTTTATAATATCTTCCGTGGAAACATTTTCCGCTTCGGCTTCATAGCTGAGCAGAATTCTGTGGCGCAGAACGTCCGGCCCCATTTCTTTGACGTCTTCGGGCGTTACATAGCCTCTTCCGTCCAAGAAGGCATAAGCTTTGGCGGCCTGCGTAAGGAATATGGACGCCCTCGGGCTTGCCCCGTAAAGGATATAAGAGGCCAAATCTTCCAGCTTATATTCCTGCGGGCGCCTGGTGGCGAAAACCAAATCAACTATATAATTTTTTACTTTATCGTCTACGTAAATGGAGTCGGCCGCTTCCCTGGCTTTTAGTATTTGTTCAATCTTTACCGTGGAATGTACTTCCGGCTTATGGGCAAGGCTCATGCGCTCAAGAATGATTTTTTCGTCCTCTTTGCTGGGATAGTCGACTTTAAGCTTAAGCATAAATCTGTCCACCTGCGCTTCCGGCAAAGGATAGGTGCCTTCCTGTTCCACAGGGTTTTGCGTAGCCAGCACCATGAAAGGCTCCGGCAGTTTATAAGTTTCCGCTCCTATCGTAACCTGGCGTTCCTGCATGGCTTCCAAAAGCGCGCTTTGCACTTTGGCGGGAGAACGATTGATTTCGTCTGCCAAAACCAAATTGGCGAAGACGGGCCCCTTTCTAGGCGTAAAACTGCCTTCTTTGGGGTTAAAAATCAAAGTGCCGGTAATATCGGCAGGCAGCAAGTCCGGCGTAAATTGTATACGCTGAAAACTTGCGCTTAAAGCCTGAGCCAAAGTTTTTACCGTCAAAGTTTTTGCAAGGCCGGGCACGCCCTCAATAAGGATATGGCCGTCCGCTATCAAAGCGACGAGCATTTTTTCGACCAAATCTTCCTGGCCGACTATAACTTTTGCGATTTCGTGTCTTAAATCCTGCAGAAAAAGGCTTTCTTCCTGCACTTTTTTGTTTATTTCGCTGATGTTCACCTTATATATCCCCCTGATTGGCGTTAGGATTGTTCATTAAACCGGCTACTCTGCGCGCCGCCGGAACTCTGTCCCCGGTGGGAACTTTATCCCAGTTCATAAGTTCGTTTAACATTTCTTTGGCTTCTTCCTTAATCGGGGAAAGATTATTTTCCGCAGTGCGTTTTACCACATCTTTGGATTCTTCGGTATGATATTCCGATATTTTCTTTAAAAGCATCTTTCTGGAAAATACGCCCCTCTTCATAAAATCTTCCAAAATCCTGAGGCTTTGTTTATCTTTATACTTCGTTATTAAAGGAAGAATTTTATTTTTTTCTTCCGGCAAAGTAAAAGTGGAAAGATATTTGTTTATAACTTTCGGCGCATTGGCTGAGCCGGAAGCGTAAATCATTTCCGTATAAGCGTAGCAGACGTTTGAATCATAAGTATTAAATACCGTCGTTTCCACCAAATTCATGTTCTGCGCGCTCATTTTAAGCCCGGAAGAACGTTCCGGCGCGATTTCCGGCAAACCGGCTATGGCCGGCAAATCAGCCTTGGCGGATTTCCCGGCCTGTACAAACTCTTTGGGGCTTAAATTGGCTTTGGCAATCACGGTAGAAAGCCCGTGCGTATACCAATAATACCCGCCCCCGATGATTAACAGCAAAACTATAAATGATTTCATAAAGATTCCTCCGTTTCGTATATCTTATAGAATTTTGCCGTTTCTGTCCATACAAAAAACGCGCGGGCCAATGTAAATTATATGCGCCAAACGCAGATTTTCAAGCTTTCGGGCGGCGCGGCTTTAAATTTTATATGATATCAAATGGCCCTTAAGGCCGAAATACCCGAAGCAACGGAGATTTTATGAGAATTTACGATGATATCCAATTGGATTACCAAGACGTGCTTTTAAGGCCGAAACGCTCTACGCTGGCCTCGCGCTCCCAAGTGGACATAATCAGGCAATATAATTTTAAATGGAGCCCCTCCTCGGTAAAAGGCACGGGCATTATAGCCGCCAATATGGCCACAACCGGCACTATGGAAATGGCCTCCGTCCTGCAGAAACATAATTTATTTTCCGCTCTGCATAAGCATTATGACGCCAAAGAACTTATAAACTTCCTCAAAAACAATAAAGAACAATTCGTCAATAATGACCTTATTTTTATAAGCAGCGGCGTAGGCCAAGCCGACTATGCAAAACTTGAAGAGGTTATGCAAAGCAAACTCGTAAACAATATCTGCATAGACGTTGCAAACGGATATTCGCCATATCTTATACAATACGTCAAAAAAGTAAGGCAGGCCTGGCCGGAAGCCCTTATTATGGCGGGGAACGTCGTTACCGGCGATATGACGGAAGATCTTATCCTTAACGGAGTGGACATAGTAAAAGTAGGCATAGGGCCGGGCTCGGTTTGCACGACCCGCAAGCTTACCGGCGTGGGCAGGCCGCAGTTTTCCACCGTTATAGAATGCGCGGACGCGGCGCACGGAGTCGGCGGCATGATTTGCGCCGACGGCGGATGCACCGTGCCCGGCGATATATGCAAAAGCTTATGCGCGGGGGCTGATTTCGTAATGCTGGGCGGAATGCTGGCCGGGCATGAAGAAAGCGGCGGGGAACTTTCCTCGAAATTCTTTAAAACGGATGAAGTTACTTTTGAAGAAAACGGAGAACTTTCCTGCGAAATAAAGGAAAAGCAATTTAAAAAATTCTACGGTATGAGTTCCGACTACGCACAGGAAAAATTCTACGGCGGAATGAAAACCTACCGCGCAAGCGAAGGCAAAGTGGTGGAAATACCTTTCCGCGGGCCTTTGGAGCATACATTGCTTTCCATATTGGGCGGAATAAGAAGCGCCATGACTTATATCGGCGCGAAGCGCATAAAAGATATGCCCAAATGCGCCACTTTTTACCGCGTCAACAGGCAGCTTAACAATATTTTCGGCGCGGAATAAACATTCAACAAAAACCCCGCCTTGGCTTGCGCTGAGGCGGGGCGGTTAGTTTAGTTGAGAGGTGTGAACCTCTAAATCAATTAAGACTTCCATCCTTTTGACGCTACATCCAAATAGCTGTATGTGCAAGTCATTTTACATCCGGACGGGACTTGCGCCGACAAGGAATATTCTTTCGCTCCGCTTACATAAGAGGAGACATTAACGGTTGCCTCAACATAAGACGAATAACAACTTCCGTAAGAAGCAGAAGGATCTCTTGTCAGCGGAACTTTTATTACATAATAATAATCCGCATTATAAGGCGTACCAAGCAAACTGGAACTATTGTGCATAATATATGCGCGGACTGTGCTTCCCGAATTTAAACAAGTTATATAAGCGGGATCGGGCGGAGCAACACATCCCTTCGCAGTTGTTGCCGCCTCCGCCTAGCCAATAAGGCTCGTTCACCGCTTTGCAATAATAAGCCATACATTTGCCGTCTTTTAAAGCGTATTTGGCGGTATTATCCGCGCCGCTTTCACAAAAAGTATAGCCCGGGCAAACAAAAGCAAAGACAAACAACGCCGAAAATAAGATTTTTGCCAAGTATTTATTTTGATACATTTTCCTCCCCGCCCGCATAAAAGACTGACCTCAACCAACCTGGAGTAAAACAAAGGCATCTCACACTTGGCGGGCCGATTTATGATATCTGTCGGGCAAAGCCTGACCTACATTAATCAATAAAAAGTTATGG
>NZ_CALGEO010000135.1:0-6837 GCF_937881865.1 Candidatus Proelusimicrobium excrementi | reverse complement strand
CATGGCCACAAGTTCGCCCAAATCTTCAAGGATATTGCCGTAAGGCATATTATAGCCGCTTACGCCGTCTTTCGCCAAAGACACGCTGAAAGAAGAAAACCCGAATGAGCGGGCGGCGTCTTCGTCTATATACTGAAAGCGCAGGCCGACTTCGTTTAAATATCTGCCGCCGCGGCCTCTTAATTTGTTGTTTGCGTCTGTAAATTTATCCACCCACGCCTTTATTGAAATAATGTCAAAAGCTCTGCCCAAAATCTGCCAAACGCCGCCTACCCTCAGGCCGTCGGCAAGACTGTCTTTAAGTAAAAACTTTTCCAAGAGGGAAAAGGACGTATTTGTGCCCGTCATCAATAAAGCCGTTACATAATTACCCAAAACCATTGCGCCGTAATCTTCACGGTAATTGTCTTTTAATTGCTTGTAAAGCAGGCGGGCGTTAAAATCAGAGTCCTGCGCGGATAAATTTTCCAGCAAGGCCAAAGACAGCGCGGCGTAGCCCATTTTCTCGCAATAATTTTTGCGGCGTTCTTTGCCGATTCTGGCGTCGGCTCGGCCGCTTCCTCCCGCCAGGCCGGGCATGATATCGGCCATATAAACGTCATTGTCGCACCAGTCGCCTGTCTTTTCTATTAAATAGCGAAGGTATTTTTGTGCAAAAGCGGTGTCGTTCGCGCTTGCGCCGTAGTCGTTGAGGAGAAAATAAATATTCTTGGCGTATTCAAGCATTATTTCGCGGTTCCAACGCCATTTTTTATTGCTTTCGCCAAGGCCCGCGCCGTACCTTAAAAAAGCCCTTAAAAGCGCACGGTTGTAAATGGTTTCGTCAAAGCATTTGCCGGAGTCGCAAATTTCGCCTTTTTGGTTTTTCCCTTTTTTTAAGACGTTTAACGCGCTTTTGGGGCCGTATTTGTGCGCTTTGTTTATATGGGCGTAAGCCGCGCTTACGGCTTCTTCTTCCGCAACGACGGATTTTTTGTAGTCAAAATATAAGGCTTTCATCGCGGCGTCGTCGGTCTTGGCGAAGATATTTCCGCCGCTCATCGTGTATTTAAAAGCCGCAAAAGAAAGAGTATTGCCCAAAGCGGCGAATTTTGTGTTTATAAGCAGTTTGTCGGAGTCTTGGGAGGAACTTTCAAAATCCGGAGCGAAAGAGTTCGGCTCGGCGCGGAGCGGAAGCCCGCCCTGAATCAACATAGACAGAGCCAAAAGCGCGGCGGTAAACTTCTTTAAATATGCTCCCATATTTTTATATTAATTAATATGGCGCGCCGCCACAAGTGAAAAAGGCCCTAAATCCCCGTGGGCCCAAAGACCTATTAACTTGTAAAAAAACTATGTTATAATTTTGGTAGATATCTTAAATTTATGAAATATCATAAGCGAAGTTCAAAAATAACAAAACCAAGTAATTCAATCCCGCTTAACGGGGTATCAAATTTGTTGCGTATATAGAGCAGACTTTTGCGTCTGCTCTTTTTTTATAACGGATTTCAAATAAGGATAAAAAATAAAGGAGAAACACATATGTTATTCATGCCTAAAGAAGTAAAATTCTTCGACTTGTTCGATAAACAGGCCGAAAATCTGCTGGAGGGCGCCCAGCTTTTTAACAAAATAATCAATACGCCCGATATCAGCCGCGACAATGTGGATAAAATGCACGCCATAGAACACCGCGGCGACGAAATCAACCATAATATCTTAAATATGCTAAACGAGAGTTTTATTACCCCGTTTGACAGGGAAGACATCTTTTCCCTGGCGCAGAATATGGATAATATCATAGACGGAATCTATATGATAACCAACCGCTTTTATCTTTACAAAATATTCACCCCGGCCGAAGAAAGCAAAAAATTGGCTTCAATAATTGAAAATTCCGCCAAAGCGGTATGCAAAGTGGTAAACTTTTTAAGAAGCAACAAAAATATGAAAGACACGCTTAAACAGTGCGTGGAAATCAACCGTTTGGAAAATATGGCCGACGAAATCCGCGACGAAGCCATATCCCGCATACTTAACGACGAGAACGCAAACCCGATACTCGTAATCAAACAAAAGGAACTTTTTGAAGAAGCCGAAAACGTCACCGATATGTGCGAACACGTGGCAAACGTAGTGGAATCTATAATAGTTAAGAACAATTAAGAGGCGATTATGGCGATTTGGATACTCTTCCTTATAGCTTTGGCTTTGTTTTTTGATTATTTAAACGGCTTTCACGATGCCGCAAATTCCGTTTCCACAGTAGTGGCCACAAGGGTGCTATCCCCGCGCTTGGCCGTATGGTGGGCCGCATTTTTTAACTTTGCGGCTTTGTTCGTCTTCCATACGGGCGTTGCCAAAACCATAGGCAGCGGCATAGTCGATATTTCCATAGTGGACGCAAATTTGGTCTTCGGCGCGCTTATGGGCGCGTGTATATGGAATTTGCTTACTTGGTGGTGGGGGCTGCCTTCAAGCTCCTCGCACGCTTTGATAGGCGGGCTTATAGGCGCGGCTTTGGTTAAAGCCGGCCCGGCCAGTTTGGTAACTTCCGGCATACTTAAAACCGTGGTTTTTATCGTTATAGCCCCGGTAATGGGCTTTGTAATGGGCATAGTTATAGCAAGTATAGTCTTTAGGATTTTCGCCCATTCCAATCCTTTTAAAGTGGACGGGATATTCCGCAAAGGACAGCTTTTTTCCGCCGCGGCTTACAGCTTGGGGCACGGCGGCAACGACGCTCAGAAAACCATGGGTATGATATCCATGATTTTATTTGGAGGGATAGCCTCCGGCTCGGGCGATATCAGCATGGTGAGGGACTTCTTTATGACTTCTTCCGAAGCCGCCCGCTACGCCGCAGGGGAAGATTTCTTTATCCCCATATCTGTGGCAGTGCTCTGCCAGCTGGCCATAGCCTTAGGCACTTTAAGCGGAGGCTGGCGCATAGTAAAAACCATGGGCCAAAAAGTAACCCGCTTGAAACCGATAGACGGCTTCTGCGCAGAATCGGGCGCGGCCATATCTTTGTTTGTATCTTCCTGGCTGGGCATACCCGTAAGCACTACGCACACCATAACCGGCGGCATAGTCGGGATAGGTTCTTTCAAAAGATTTTCGGCGGTGCGCTGGGGCGTAGCCAGGAAAATCGTCTGGGCGTGGGTGGTAACGATACCGGCCTCCGCTTTGATAGCGGCTGCGGCTTATTGGGCTTCAACGCTGTTTTAAACTGAAGCAAACCGTAAATTTTAAAGCCGCCGTAAGATACGGCGGCTTAATTGTTTTTATTTAAATATAAAATGTTAAAATGTATTTAGATATATTTAGGAGATTTTATGGCCGGCAAATTAAGCTTTTCTTATTCAAAAATGGGCATGTATAAAGAATGTCCGCAAAAATACAAATTCCGTTATGTTCTGAAACTGCCGGAAAAACCTAAATATTATTTCGCTTTCGGGGCGGCTTTGCATAAAGCCATGGAATATCTTTATTCCTCTTTAAAGCCGCCTTTCCCCCCTTTGGAAAACGTTTTGGCTTTTTTTAAAAACGACTGGGAGTCCACTTCCTATTCCGATAAAGGATACGCTTCCAAATTAAAAGAGAGCGAAGGATACCTTGAAGGCGTAAGAATAATAAAAGCTTATTACGCCAAGCATGTTGCGGATACGCTTTCCCCCATTGCGACTGAATTTAGAACCACCGTTGATATAGACGGGCTTTCCGTAATCGGCATAGTGGACCGCATTGACTATTTGGGCGATGGAAAAGTTTCAATACTGGATTATAAAACCGGCAAAAAGATATCGCGCGAGCCGGACCAGCTTATGATGTACCAAAAACTTATGACCGGCAACAAAGAGCTGGAAGATATCGTAAAAGCACGCCACCCCGAAGCGGAAAAAATAGAATTCGGCAATATGGCTTTTTACCATTTGCCCAGTTTGGATTCCCAGGTTTTCGAGCCGGCTTCCAAGGAAGAAATGGAGGAGTTTTGGGCCCGCGTTTTGGGCGTGGCGGCCGATATAAAGGCCGGCAAATTTGTACCCGATCCGGGCGAAACGAAATGCCGCTTCTGCGATTATAAAGATATGTGCCCGGTTTGGCGTTTAAGCCCGGCGGACGAACAAGGGTTCTCCGCGGAAGATTACGGGCAAGAGCCTTTGCCCCCGCAGGACCCGCTTGAGGCGCTTTCATCAAAGATAGACGCTTACGGCAAAGCTTTGGCCGAAGCTAAAAAACTGGAAAAGGAAATAACTTCCGCCATGAAAGACAACGGGCTTAACAGGCATTTCGGCAAGGAGTTTGAAGTTTCCCTTCAAAAAACTCGCAATATTGATTTTAAAGATAAAGAAAAGACCGTCCACACCTTAAAAAGTTTAAATTTGCTCGGCAAAACTTTGGTGCCCACTTTGGGCAGTATTAAAGCTTTGCTTGAGAGCGGTTCGCTTACGCCCGAGCAGCATAAAATA
This sequence comes from Candidatus Proelusimicrobium excrementi, assembly GCF_937881865.1. Lineage (NCBI taxonomy): Bacteria > Pseudomonadati > Elusimicrobiota > Elusimicrobia > Elusimicrobiales > Elusimicrobiaceae > Candidatus Proelusimicrobium > Candidatus Proelusimicrobium excrementi. The sequence continues at coordinate 2,383 of NZ_CALGEO010000135.1, read as the reverse complement.
CTTTCGGACTTGGCTGAATTTACCGAAGAATACAAAATAATTTGTTCAAAAACGGAAGATTAAAAATGAGATACCGACACATAAAACTGGCCAGACGCGGCGCTGCGCTTCAGCTTAGGTTTAAAGCCGCGCTGTTTTTTGTCTTTGCTTTCTTTGCGCTGTTCAGCTTTGAAAGATTTTTGCTTTTTTGTTTTAATTATTCTTTTTTCGAAAAGCTCTCTTTTTGGCAGACTTTTACGGCTTTTTTAAGCGGGCTCAGGTTTGATTTTTCCGCCATAGCTTTATTCGTCTTTCCTTTGATTTTTATGATGATTTTGCCAGTAAAATCGAGGAAATGGCTTAAGATGTGGACTTTCGCCCTCTGCGCGGAATTTGTTTTATCGGGCGCGCTTCTTACCGCGGATTTGATATACTTCGGTTATGTAAAACGCCACATGGGCGAAGAGCTTTTAAGTTTGGGCAATGACTTTTCTTTTATAGTCGGCTACGCTTTCGGCCCCGGTTTATGGATTTTGCTGTTGTTGATTTTCGCTTTCGCGTTCTTTATTTGGCTGGTCAATACGATAATAAACATTTATTACGACAAGCCGGAATTTATGGGCCGGAAGGAAATTATGTTTTATTTTATCTTCATACTTTTGGCGGCTTTCGGCATATACGGCAAAGCCGGCAAAACGCCTTTAAATATCCCCGACGCTTATAAAAACGCCGATACCAGCATGGCGGCCGATTTGGCTTTAAACGGCATTTTTACTTCTTACAGCGTTATCAGCCAGGGCAACTATATGGCCGAAAATGAGCGCGATATAAACCTGGCTACCGAAGAAACCGTAAAAATGCTTTCTTCCGAAAGGGAAGAATCCCCCATGCCTTATCAGTACCCGCTGATGCGTAAATTTAAAAACGCGAAGCCCTATAAAAAACCGCTTAACGTGGTGATAGTCGCGCTGGAATCATGGGTGCCCAATTACATAGATTCCGTCAACGGTACGGCTTACGGCGTTACGCCGAACTTCGACAAACTGGTAAAGTACGGCAGCTACTTTAATAATTTTTACGCTTTCGAATTAAGAAGCCTGCAGGGCATAACGGCTGTTTTAACCGGGATACCGGCTCTGCCGAAAATGCAAAAGCTCGGCTACGGCCTTCAAAACACTTCCATGACGAAACTTCCTCAAATCTTGAAAAACAAGGGATACAGGACTATATTCGCGCAGACTTCCCAGCGTTCTTCCTTTAATTTGGATAAATCCGCCGAGCTGCTGGGCTTTGAAGAAATTTACGGCATGGAAGATATGCCAAAGCAATTTAATTACGCCAAAGCGGAGGGATACGGATATGATTATGATATGTATCACCTCTTGGCGGAAAAACTGCGCGGACGGGATGAGCCCTTCTTTATTTTCGCTTTCACGGGTATTACGCATACGCCCTATTTGGGCTATTTGGAAGGTTTTGACAAATATCCTAATACCACCGAGGAAAACAAATACTTAAATTCCCTCTTGTTTGCGGATTATTCAATAGGTTATTTTATTGAAGAGGCCCGCAAAGAACCTTGGTTCTACGATACCGTATTTATTTTTGTGGCGGATCACACTTTCAACCGAAACGGCAATATTAAGGAAAAATATCATATACCTTTCCTTATATATGCGCCGAAATACGTTAAAGCGCAAAAAAACGATACGCTGGGCTCCCAGCTGGATATTCTGCCTACGCTTTTTGACCTCCTCCGCCTGCAGGAGCCTTATTCCGCGGCCGGCAAAACGCTGTTTGCGGAAGACGGAGAAAGACGCGCTCTCTTTGCCGACGGCTATACGATAGGGCTTATCAAAAATGACGGCGCGATAAGGCACACCAGGGAAAAGACCTTGGAAGAAGAAAAATACGAAGGAACTTTTGACACAACAAAAGCGGAAGAAGAATTACTTTCTTTGGATAAAACCGTATTTACTTTGATAAAGGAAGACCGCTGGTACCCTTCGGAGGAAGAAAATGCCGCCAAAAACAGCGACTAAAATTAAAAACTTTTTTCAGCCTGATTATAAATTACGGCTGACTTTGGCCGTAATAGGCTTGTTTATCCTGCTTTTTGCGGTGGCCCGCTTGGCTTTGCTGTTATGTTACCCCTCCCGTTTTGAGGATATAGATTTATGGGTAAAAATATCTTCTTTCTTTTCCGGCCTGCGTTTTGATTTATCAATTACCGCCGTATTTTTAGCCGCGCCTTTGTTCTTCTTCAATATCCCGGTGAAGAACAAATATTATAACGCTTTTTGGCTGGCTTTGACTGGCTTTCTGTTTTTTGCTTTTGCCGTTTACTCTTACGCGGATTTGCTCTACTTCCCGGAGGTCAACCGCCATATTTCGGACGAACTCC
>NZ_CALGEO010000134.1:0-3363 GCF_937881865.1 Candidatus Proelusimicrobium excrementi | reverse complement strand
TTACCGATGTTCCCAAAGCCGATTACGCCAAAATCGCCAAAGAAAAGCTGGCCTTGGTCGGCCTTAAAGATATTGAAAATCTTAAACCTTCGGAACTTTCCGGCGGTATGAAGAAGCGCGTTTCTTTGGCGCGTGTTTTGGCCACGGGCCCGAAAGTTATTTTGTATGACGAGCCTACCAGCGGCCTTGACCCGATAATGTCGGAGATTATCAGCGAGCTTATAGTCGATCTTAAACATAAGCTTGGCGTAACGTCGGTGGTAATCACGCACGATATGAAATCCGCGTTTGAAATCTCAGACACTATGGCCATGCTCTATGAAGGCAAAGTAAAGCTGGCCGCAAGCGCGGAAGATTTTAGGAAAACGGATAATCCGTACGTCAAACAGTTTATTGAGGGCAGCAGCAAAGGCCCTATACAAATGCAGATAAGAAGTTAAAGGGATTGTTTGCCCTTAAGAATTTTAGATAAAAGGTATAATGAAATTATGACATCGGAAACAAAAGTAGGCCTCTTTACGTTTTTTGGTTTAGTCCTTTTGGGCTTTTCCATTTATATGCTCGGCAATTTTACGGTATCAAAAGGTTTTGACATAAACGTTTATTTTAAAAACGTTTCCGGCCTGCCGGCAAAATCAATAGTAAGGTTAAACGGCGTTGAAGTGGGAAAAGTCAAAGAGCTTAAACTTGACGGTCCCCGCGTAGCCGCCGTGGTGCGTTTAAACGACGGTGCGGTCGTTTATAAAAACTCCAGGTTTTCCATAGCCGCCACAAGCCTTATCGGCACCAATTATTTGCAGATAGACCAAGGCGACTTTTCAAGCGGAATTTTGGCCGAAGGCGACAGCGTGGAGGGGGAAAGTATGTCCTCCGTAACCGATATGCTGGCCGAAACCATGGCCACGATAAACAATTTGGCTTCCGGCATTGCGGCAAACGGGAAATTCGCCGAAGATTTAAACGCCACGCTGGAAAATTTAAGAATGCTTTCCGGCAATTTAAACGAGCTTGTGTTTTCCTTAAGGCCTTATCTTTCTTCTTCTATGCAGGACGTAAGCGAACTTACGAAAGCTTCTAAAGAACTTATGGCGAAAATTGACGGCGGCGACGGCCTTTTTACGGCTTTGGTTCAAGACGAGCAAATGAAGACCGACGTTCAAACCACTTTGGCGAATGTCCGCCAGGTAAGCGAAGACGCAAAACAATTTATCGGCAAAATGGCCAAGTTCCGCATTTTCTGGGAATATGACGCCAGATATCAGCCCGACGGTAATTTGACGGAATCTGATTTGGGGATAAAATTTGTACCCGCCAACGGTTTTACTTATTACAGGGTGGGTATTTCCGATTTGGGCAACCGCGACAATGCCCCCAAAGACGATAAAGATTACCGTGGAAAACCTAACCAAATTGACGCTCGCTTGGGCCTTTATAACAAATGGGCGGATTTGCAAGTCGGCATGATAAGGGGCGCGGGCGGCGGTATACTGGCGCTTAAACCTTTTTATAAATCGGAAGTCCTGCCCGTCAGAGAATTTAACGTCTACGGTGAAGTTACGGACTTTGGGCGCAACCGCGTAATCAACAACAAACTTTTTGACAAACCCAAAGCCGCCATTGGCGCAAGAACCTTTGTAACCAAAAACGTAGGCGTCGGCATAAGATACAATGAAATGCTTGAAAAGGACGCCAGGGCTTTGCAGCTTACCGGCAGCCTTTCTTTTGAAGATAAAGAACTGGCTTCCATGCTGGGCTTGGCGACTTTGGCTAAATAATTATGAAATTTAAAACGGTTTACACCTGCCAAAAATGCGGATTTACTTCAGCCAAATGGCTGGGCCAATGCCCGGATTGTTCGGCTTGGAACAGTATGGCGGAAGAAGTCGTCCAGCAAGAAAGCAAAACGGCCAAAGCGGCGCGCAAATCTTTTACGGATTTTTCCTCTGAAATGACGACGCTTAAAGACGCCCGCGTCCAGGATTTAAAGCGTCTTCCAACGGGTATTAAGGAGTTTGACCGCCTTACCTGCGGCGGCTTGGTGGAGGGCCAGCTGATACTGCTTGCAGGCGCGCCGGGTATCGGCAAAAGCACTTTAATGCTTCAGCTTGCCGGCAAATTGGCGGAAGGCAAAAAGGTTTTGTATGTTTCGGGGGAAGAATCCTCGTCGCAGATAGCGGGCCGCGCGGCTAGGCTGAAAGTTAAAGGCGATAATATTACGCTTCTTTCCGAAACAAACATAGAAAATATCATAAAAGCCGTCGAGGAAGCCAAACCGCAGATTCTTATAATCGATTCCATACAGACCGTTTATCATCCCGAGTTCAGCTCTTCCGCAGGAACAATCGGGCAGGTTAGGGAAAGCGCGGCGGAAATTTTGCGCCTCGCCAAACCTAAGGGAATAGTAGTTTTTATCTTGGGGCATGTTACAAAAGACGGCGCTTTGGCAGGGCCGAAAGTGCTGGAACATATGGTCGACAGCGTGCTGTATTTTGATACGGAACGCGACAATGTTTTAAGAATGCTTCGCGCTCATAAAAACCGTTTCGGTTCCACTTCGGAAACGGCCCTTTTTAAAATGGGCCCCCACGGCCTTGAAGATGTGGAAGACGCAAGCGCGTATTTTTCTCAAACGTCAAGAAGCAAAGCCATGACGGGCCGCGCTTTCAGCGTAGCGGCCGAGGGCTCCCGCCCTATTTTGACGGAAGTCCAAGCGCTTGTAAGCCCTACGCATTATCCTTTCCCAAGGCGTATCGCTACGGGTATTGATTTGAACCGCTGTCAAATGCTTTTGGCCGCTTTGGAAAAACACGTCAATATTAATTTGGAAACCAAAGACGTTTACGTCAGCTTGGCCGGCGGCTCAAAAATTTCCGATCCGGCGCTTGATATGGCGGTTTGCGCGGCCGTGATAAGCTCCGCCCGCGATAAAGCTTTGCCGGGCAACTTCGTGTTTATAGGGGAAGTCGGCATATTGGGGCAGGCCGCGCCGGCTTATATGACGGAAAGGCGCGTCGAGGAAGCTTTAAGGCTCGGCATGAAGAAGATTTTTGTCCCCGTTATGAGGGAGCCTATCAGGGCCGAGGGCGTTGTTGAAGTTGAGGATTTGTATTCGCTGTCCTTGCAGATTAAGTAGTTGGTAGCTACTCATGGCCTGCAGTATTTTTACTCGGGCTGGGTTGCACGCTCACGGCTAGTACTTACGGTTAAACAAAGCCTTATAATACGCCTTGCGTTGGGCTTAAAAAACTGACTATGCAAGGCACAAAAAACGAAGTAAGGCAAACGCCTTACAAGTTTTTTTAACGAAACAGAGGCGTTTTTTAAGCCCAACCCTGCGGGCCGCGCCGCTTTTTGAGAGTATTT
>NZ_CALGEO010000133.1:0-10007 GCF_937881865.1 Candidatus Proelusimicrobium excrementi | reverse complement strand
GTTGTACGTTGGGGCGTTTTGTTAAAAAGCGAAAACAGTTGACTTGTTTTTTTTTTTGATAAATTTTCTTCGTAAATCGGCCTGCCCAATAAAAGATGACTTTCTATTGCTTAAGGTTAGTTTAGGCGGGCTGTTTAATACCAAGGAGGAGGAAAATTATGTCAAAAAATAAAATAATTATAAAAGCGTTTTTGACGGTGTTTTGCGTTTTAACGGGCGCATTATTAGCCAATGCCGAAAGCTGTTCTTCCGTAGGGCAGGTGCAATATAAATATACCGCCAGCGGGTGCAGTTATACCACCCAAACCAGGACTTGCTGTTCAAATAAACAATGGTCCGCTTGGGGGGGAAAGTGCTCCTCTTGCAATAAATCCGCAGATACATGCGATTCTTGGCAAATATATGCGGATTTTGACGAGGCTAACTGTAAATGCAAATGTCCGCAGGGCGCAATAGAAGTAAACGGCGTTTGCGAATGTGACGAAGATAATGGATACTATTTAGATACTTCGGCTCATGAATGCGTTTATGAAGGCGGCAACAGCGGCGGCGGACAAGAGAGCGGTACTTGGGTATGTGACCACGGCTCGATTATAAGTTATAACGGTTGTTCAAAGGAAAATCCTTTAAGGGGATATTCTTGCCAACCCGTCGGAGCAAGTGCAACCGCTTATGAGGATATCGGCGCAGGCCAATGCGAAAAGGCAAGCTGCGTATGCGAGTAATTTTTAATCGGCTTTAAGCGAAGGCGACTTCGCCTCTCAACTAACCGCCCCGCCTTAGCGCAAGCAAAGGCGGGGTTTTTAGGGGGAAAATTTGTCAGATTTTGGCTTAAATAGTAAAATATTAATATGAATATTAACTCAACGGATTTATATACCGCGCTGACTGCCAGCGCTTATAAAAGGCCGGAAGCGACGGCCATAGTTTACGGCGGAAAACATTGGTCTTACCACGAACTTCTTATGAAGGTTGACCGTACGGCCGATATGTTCTGGGAACACGGCATAAGAAAGAATGACAAAGTGGCCGTGGCTATGAGGAACTCCATAGAGGTCGTAATAACAAATTACGCTCTTTTTAAACTGGGCGCGGTAAGCGTGCCGGTCAATTTTATGGTTTCCAAGCCGGAAGAACTTAAGTTTATACTTTCGGATTCCCGCGCAAAAGCCGTTGTTACTCAGGCGGAATTCCTGCGTCATTACGCGCCGATAAAAAAGGATATCCCGGAGCTTAAATATATATTTTCCGTTGACGAAATTCAATCCAGCGTAGCCAAGCTGGAAGATAAGGACATAAAACTGTTTTGGCCCGCGGTGGAAAACAGCAGTTTTAACCCGCAAACTCTTTCCGTCCGTCCTTATTATGAAGATTTGGCAATGATTCTTTACACTTCCGGCACCACCGGCCTGCCCAAAGGCGTTATGCTTACGCATAAAAATATTATGGCGGATGTACACGCCACGGTGCTTTCTTTCAAAATTACGGAAGATGACGTATTCTTGTGCATTTTGCCGCTTTTCCATACTTTGGCTTGGACGGCAAATATCGTTTTGCCGTTGAGCTTGGGGCTTAAAATAGTTGTAATGGCCAATATTACGCCCGCTTCAGCATGGCTGCACCTTATGGGCAAGGAAAGGGTTACCGTTATGATAGCCGTTCCGCAGCTTTATAGTGTATTAGCAAAAGAAGCCAAAGGACTTAAGAAACTTTATTTGCAGTATTGGGCTTTTAGGAAAGTGCGCTTCTGTATTTCCGGCGCGGCCCCGCTTAACAAAGAAACCCAAGCCCATTTTGAAAAACAGCTTGATTTGCCTATTCTTGAAGGTTACGGCCTTACGGAAACAAGCCCTATCGTCAGCGTAAATACGGAAGCCAACAAAAAAAGCGGCTCCGTAGGCATTAACCTGCCTTATGTAAAAATAAGAATTACCGATGACGACGGCAATGAACTGCCCCGTAACGTTGAAGGTGAAATATGCGTTAAGGGCGATAACGTCTTCCATGGTTATTACAATAATCCGCAGGCCTCCGCCGACGCTTTTGACAAAGACGGCTGGTTCAGAACCGGCGACGTCGGCGTGATTGATAACGAGGGCTTCCTTTTTATCCGCGACAGAAAAAAAGACATGATTATTATAAAGGGGCTTAAGGTTTTCTCCGCGCAGGTGGAGCACGTCATTAACGAATATCCCGGCATAGAAGAATGCGCCGTAATCGGCGTGCCGGACGGCCACGGCGGGGAATTTATCAAGCTTTACGCCGTCAAGAAAAAAGGCGAAGACTTCAACGAAGCCGATTTCAGGAAATTCCTTAAAAACAATCTTGACAATTACAAACGCCCCAGAGATATTGAATTTATGGAAGCTTTGCCCAAGAACTCCTTAAGGAAAATCCTTAAGAAAGATTTGCGTAAAGCGGCGGTGGAAAAACTTAAAAAGCAGGAAGCTGAAGCCGCAGCCAAAAAAGCCGAAGGCCGCGAATGATTAAGCCCGAAGCTTTGGCGTCCTTAATAAAAAACTGCGCGCCGGAGGCGTATTTCGTCGGCGGAGCGGTGCGCGACGCCTTGATGAAGCGTTACTGCGGCGACATTGATTTGGCCATGCCTAGGGAGCTGGTCAAACCATGCGCGGTTAAGCTCGCCGCCAAGCTTAAGGCTTCCGCTTTTGAAATGGACCCCGATTTCTGCGTTTGGCGCGTAACGGCCAAAAGCGGGCTCCAAATTGATTTGTGCGCTTTCGTCGGCAAAGATATTAAGGCCGATTTAAAACGCCGGGATTTTACGATTAACGCATTGGCTTATCCCGTAAGTTCCGCTTTTAAAATCAAAACCAAACCCGCCGGCAAAAAACTTTCCCTCTTGCTGACTTCCTTAAAAAAGGAAAATATTATCGACTTAAACGGCGGAATAGACGATATAAAAAATAAAACGGTCCGCGCCAATAACTCCAAGGTGTTTACGGAAGATCCTTTAAGGCTTTTAAGGGCTTTTAGGGTTTGCGCCGAACTTAAATTTAAAATTGAAGATAAGACCCTTTCCTTGATAAAAAAATCCGTTTCTGCGGCTTTAAATCCGGCGGGGGAAAGAATACAGGAAGAGTTTAAAAGAATATTTGCCGCCGCGAATACCGCCAATATTTTGCGAGCTATGGACGGGGCCGGCCTTTTATCGGCTTTAATCCCTCAGCTTGAAGACCAGAAAACCTGCGCAATTTGCTATTACGGAGAAGGCGGCGTTTTTACGCATACGATGAAAGTCGTCGAGCGTATTGAATTTTTGCTTAATAATCTTGAAAAGGCCTTCCCCAAATTCCATAAAAAAATCAAGCCTTACGCGCAGGATACCGCCCTTTATAAAATGACGGCGCTTTTGCATGATATCGCCAAGCCCGCGACGGCAAAAATGATTAACGGGCGGCTCCGCTTCTTTCACCACGAAGAACGCGGCAGCGAAATGGCGGAAAAATTCCTAAAAAAACTTAAATATTCCTGCGACGCCCAAAAGCTTATCTGCAAGATGATTTATTATCATTTGCGTCCAAGCAATTTGGCCAGCAACGAAATAGTTACGGATAAAGGCATTTATAAATTTTTTAAGGAACTCGGCCCCGCCGGGCTTCCTATGCTGCTTTTGTGCTGGGCCGATTATACCAGTTACGTAAGGCCTATGCAGGTGTTTTCCCTCATGCGTAAATCCGTACTGCCCGTAATGACTATGGAAGAAGCCAAAAAGAAGGATAATATCGGCAAAACTTTAAGGCATATGCAAATGCTGAATTTCCTTTTCGGCAAGTATTTCAATGAAAGCAAACGTTTTGTAGCTCCGCCTAAAATTATAGACGGGCGGGATATTATGTCCGTTTTAAATGTGCCGCCCGGGCCGCGGGTAGGCCGTATTTTGGAAGCCGTTACGCTGGCGCAGGTTGAAGGCAAAATTAAAAATAAAGAACAAGCCCTCGCCCTGCTTGAAAAAAATAAATCGGCTTTTTTAAGGTTTGACAACAATTAATTTGCCCTAAAGCTTTTTATTTTAGTAGAATAAGTATATCCAATTTGTGCGGGCGTGGTTCAATGGTAGAACGGAAGCTTCCCAAGCTTTAGACGAGGGTTCGATTCCCTTCGCCCGCTTTTAATGAGGTCTATATGCCGGAAGAACTTCAAGACAATTCCAAAAAAACTTCCAAAGAAATTTGGCTTTTTTTAATTTTTGTAGATATAGTGGCTTTGTGCGTTTTCGGTTTTTTCATTTATAAATCATTTTTTAACGATTTTGATTTCGCCTCTTTAATACCTCAAACCGCGGCGGAAGAAGAACTTTCGGCGGAAACCGACGTGCAGGAAAATATTTTGGTTGAGGAGGAAAAACTTCCTCAGGAAGAAGCTCCTTCCGCCAAACCCGAAGAACCTAAACCGGCCCAAGACGAGGCCGAAGCAAAACCCGCCAAACCGGCGGAAGCCCCGGCCGAAAAACCTGCCGTAAAAGCCGAACCTAAAAAGCAAAGCGTATTTATTTCCGGCACCGGCAAAACCAGGAAGGTTACTTTTAAGTACTACGGCAACGCAAAAAAAGTTTCCATAATTTCCGGCTTTACCATGCGCAAACCCGTCGCGCTTAAAAAAGTCGGCGGGGTTTGGTCTACGACTTTGGTTATTTATCCCGGCGAATACAGATATATGTTTGTCGTCGACGGTAAAGAAACGCCGGATCCGAACGCCTTGCAAGATGACGGACGTTCCGTAGTCGTCATAAAATAGTAAAATCTTATTGCTTTAATTTATCCGGGCCGACGCAAAAGTCAGCCCGGATTTTTTTTAGATAAAGTATTCATATAAAACTATTTTTATTCCTGCCGAATCATCTAATTTAAAGTGTATATTGCCAAAATATCAAAATATTTTTACAACATCGGTATAGGCTTGTTATCTTAGTGTAAATCTTACTGTGAGGTGCCTTATGAAAGAACTCATCTGTAGTAACCAATCACCAAAACAAATCTTAATTTCAAGAAAAGGACACAGCTGTTTTTAAGGCCGTGTTTCGGGTTTATTATGCCCGGAAAACGAGAAAACAGTTGACTTGTTTTTTTTTTTTGATAAATTTCCTCTATATTTCAGGCTGAAAAATCTGTGCCGTTCGTCGTTCTTCTTTATTTGCGTTTGTTAAAGTTTTTCGGCTTGAAGCAATCAAAAACGGAGGTAAAAATATGGTTAGTATAAAGAGAAATCTAGGCTTATTTTTTATAAGAAGCTTAGTTTTTGTGAGTTTTATGGGATTATGCTGTGCAGCTTACGCGGCAGTATGTACAGGCAGTCAGGTGGCGTGTTGTAAAGGGACGACAATGTCATGCTGCCCGCATCCGGGTTATGGCAGTAACGGTGTGGAATTATCCTATGACTTGAGCGCGTGCATGATTATAGCCCCAATCGATCCGGGCGGCTCGATAATAGATAGACCTATAATCGGGCCAATAGAAGCGGAATGTACATCAGGGCAAAAGGAGAATAAATATACCGCCAGCGGATGCAGTTACAGCACTTCAACAAGAACCTGCTGTTCAGACGGCACATGGAGCCCTTGGGATGCCTCTTGCCCTACAACAAAGACATGCCCGACATCAAGCAAACCTGACACAAGAACAACATGCACGGGCGGATATAAAACAAGAACCGTAACATGCAACACGTCAACCGGGACATGGACAACCGGCTCGTGGGGGGACTGTGATTGCAGCGATTCCGCCTATGAAAGCGTACCTTTAAAAGGCGGCGGCACTTGCTGTCAAAGGAAAGACGGCACGGGCCCCCTGTGCATGACGATGGGAGACGTAACGATACCCTATGGCTGGGTTAAAATGGGAACACCTTGCTGGAACAAGATTGAGTGTGGTACAGGCACTCTGCCCGAATGCAATGAATCTATGAACGGCACTTATTGGTCTAAGTGGATAAGTGATAATACTTGGAATAGCGGATGCGGATCGCAATATCCACATATAAACGGTTACGGCTATTGCCAACAATATATGTGCAGACAAGGATAGTAAATAATTTACCGGGATAAAACCCGGCTCTCAACTAACCGCCCCGCGTTCTTTTCAGGACGCGGGGTTTTGACATATTCCGCTTATAATTAAGCCGCATGGTTTTAAAGAATATCTCTTGACCCGCCCAAAAATATATAATAATATTATTGTTTATATTAATTGGCGGGTTTTATATTTTTTCCGCTAAAATCCCGACGAAGGGGGGATAACCCTATGACAGAATCCGACCGCGAAAGCAAATTCCAAATCAAAAGAGCTGGAAAAGAACATCTTGATATTTTGGTTGATTTCAACATGAAACTCGCCATTGAAACCGAAAACAGGCCTCTTAATCTTGAAACTCTCACTAAAAGTATGAACGCCATTTTGGAAGATGAGCGCAAAGGCGTGTACCTTATACTTTTTGAAGGCAAAGAAGCTTTGGGGCAAATCGCCTACGTATATGAATGGAGCACCTGGCGCAACGCCAATTATATGTGGCTTACGGATTTGTATATAAAACCCGAACACCGCAAGCGCGGTTTATTTAAAATAATTTATCAGCACGTAATGCGCCTTTATGAAGAGAATCCCTCCGTATTAGGGTTGCGTTTCTATGTTGACAAAGGCAATACTTCCGTAGTGCCTATTTATAAAAAAGTCGGCTGGAAAGAATCCAACTACGATTTATGGGAGATTAAGAAAAGTGGCTGCATCTAAACCTTTTAACGTTTTGGTAGTGGACGGTTTCGCCACCGGCGCGCAGTATGCGGAAAGAATACGCGCGCGCGGCATGGTGCCTTATCACGTAACTTCCGGCACGGAGAGGAATTCTTCCTTCCCGGCGGATTTTATGGAAAAGTACATAGAATCACAAATCGGCGGGTGCCCGTATGAAAAGCGCTTTCGCATGGCGGAAGAAATAGAAGAAACCGCCCGGGAACTTAAAAAATATAATTTCCGCGCCGTAATACCAGGCACGGAAACCGGTGTTATAGCGGCGGAAACTTTGGCGGGATATTTCGGCCTGCCGGTAAACGATCCCGCCCTTCTGCACGCCCGGCGCGATAAATACCTTATGCAAAACGCCTTAAAAGCGGCGGGGCTAAATCATATATATTCCTTTCTTACCGGCGACATAAACGAAGCCTTGGACTGGTATAAAAAATCCGGCCTTAAAAAGATAATAATTAAACCGCCCAAGAGTGCGGGCACCGACGGAGTGCGCGCCTGCGACAATGAAGAAGAAATAAGAAAATATTTTGAAGAATACCTAAATAAAACCGACAAAGCCGGCAACTTTAACGGGGAGCTTTTGCTTCAGGAATATATTTACGGCGATGAAATGGTGGTAAACTGCGTTTCCCGCGCGGGCAAGCACGTACTGACGGACGTTTTGGTTTATAATAAAATTCTTACCTCTTACGGCGTGCCGATATATGAAGCCAGCAAACTGATAAACAAATTGGAAGGCCCGGTACTGGATGCGGTGAATTATATTTTTAAAGTTTTGGATGCTTTGGGGATAAGTTACGGTTCTTCCCACAGCGAAGTTAAGCTTACGGAGAGGGGCCCCGTCCTTATAGAAACTGGCGCGAGGGTAATGGGCAGTACTCCCAAAATTTATTATGACGCGTTGGGCTACAGCCTTATAGATCTTTCCTTGGACGCTTATCTTTCCGACGTGGCCCACAAAAAGAACGCGGCGAAGAAGTACTCCCCTAAAAAACATTTTATGGCTAAGTTTTTTATTTCCTCGCAGGAAGCCGATATTACGGAAGTTTCGGCGGAAAAAACTTTGCCCTTGCTGGAATCTTTCGCCGGGGCCAATTTCAATACTCTTAAAATAACCAAAAGGCTTAAGAAGACGGTGGATATTCCGTCCAAACCGGGGGAATGCTTCTTAACGGCCGACAGCGAGCGCGCCCTTATCCGCGATTATAATATTTGCCGTTATCTTGAAATCTGCCACGATTCGCTCCTGTGGCGCAGGGCCGACAAGCCGGCAAATCCTGCTGAAGAAAAACTCGTTTTAGACAGTCTTAAAAACAAAATTTACCCGGAAGAGAAAATAGAACGGCTTTTATACGGCTATAATATGGCCTATAAGAACTTTAAGAACTCCGTCCTGTACGTGCTTAAGGACGATCTTACGCCGTGCCTGCCCGGCGAAACGGGCGTAATTTACGTGGCGGGGGCCTATTTGGCCAAAAAGCCTTATGATATGCCGTGCGTAAAGAAAGAGAACTTCCTTACAAATCCGTTCTACACGACGGTTTCCGACAGGGAATTTATTTATCCTTTCCTTTACAAAACCGGCGAAGAGGCAAAAGCCGGGGAAGACGGCGTTTTGTTTTTTATTGATAAAAAGACCGGCGCGCTTACGTCTTCTTTCGGGCCGGCCTGCACAAGGGAAACATGGCCCCTTACCTATACGGAAAGGCAAATGGTGGCCGAACAGCAAATGTCGCCCGATTCCAACGCTTATAACGCAAAGTTTACTTTCCGCCTGAAAGGCAAACTTGACGAACGCCGCCTTGAAGAAGCTTTAAAAATATGGATAAGCCGCTACCGCATATTTCGTTCTTATTACCCTGCGGTAAACGGGAAGTTCGTGCACAAACTGGCAAAAAGCTTCCCTGTGGAAATTAACAAATACGTTTGCACTTTCAATGAAGCTTTGCAGCTTATAGAAGAACTTAACAAACCTTATGACATAACCCAGGGCCCGCTTTACAGGTTTACTTTGTTTAAAACCGGCGCGGGGGAACATCTCTTCCACATAAATATGCACCATATTATAGCCGACGGCACCAGCTTAATCAGCATAATAGAAGAACTTTGGAAGCTTTATAAAAACAAAAGAGCCAAAAAGTTCCGCTTGGAAAAGGAAGACTTCCTTGATTACGCCGTTTGGCAAAGCAAAAACGAAGACGCTGAAACAAAAAAAGCTTTTTTCCTTGATTTATTTAAAGACGGCGTGCCGGAAAACGAAATGCCTACGCGCACTTCCCGCCCGGAGATACTGCCCCACGCAGCCGACGTCAGCAGGGAAGCCCTTTTGGACGTCGCCAAAATAGACGCCGCCGCCAAAAGAATGGGCGTTTCAACCGCGCTTTTTATGATGACGGCTTCCTCCTTAACTTTAGCCAAATACTGCGGAAGCGAGGATATCGCCGTAGGCTCCATTATGAACGGGCGTTCGCACCCTCAGACTAAGGAACTTTTCGGAATGTTCGTCAACGCCGTGCCTTTAAGGTTCAAGCCAAAAAGCGATATGACGCTCGGCGATTATATGAAAGAAAGTTCAAAAATGTTCCGCGGAGCGGTTATAAACCAAACCTGCCCTTTTGAGCTTTTGGCCCCTATTTTGGCCCCGCAGAGGAACCTTTCCAGAAAGCCTGTTTTTGACGTTATCATCAACTACCGCGGGGAAATACGCCCCTTTGAAACGGACGGGCTTAAGATAAGTTCCGTGCAGATGCGTCAGGCCACGCAAATAGATTTGCAGTTTGAAATCGTCAGAAGCATATCCAACATAAACGTATCCATATCTTACTCCAAAGGGTTGTATCACGATGATGTTATAGAAGGTATGTTGGAACTTATGGAGAAGATTATAGAGCGCATGGCCAAAGAGGGCGCGGCTTTGGAGAAAGTTTCCTCAATCACTCTTTTGACGCGCCGTCAGCGCGAAGCCGTTTTAAAGGGCTTTGCCGGCAAACGCGCGGCTTATGATTTTTCCAAGACTTTTTTGGACGCTTTCGCCTCAAACGCAAAGAAACGTCCTTCTCATCCCGCCGTTAAATTCCTTGAAAATAAATTATCTTATAAGGAGCTTGACGCTCTTTCCGGCAATTTGGCGGATTTGCTTATTAAAAAGGGCCTTAAAAAGGTCGAATTCTGGCCTCTGATCCTGGCCTACATCATTATTGTTGTGTTCTTCTCCCTGACGTCCCCCTACTTCCTCACTGTGAAGAATTT
>NZ_CALGEO010000132.1:0-4662 GCF_937881865.1 Candidatus Proelusimicrobium excrementi | reverse complement strand
ATGGAATCCCAGTCCTCTGAGAGAATTTTTTCAAGTTCCAGAACATCGGGATGGGTAAGACCGGCAGCCTGCACGGCAAGCTCGTCAGGACCCAATTCCTTGGCTGTATCCTGGGTACCTAAAATATTGTCCAGCCAGTTTTCATTGCCCTGACTGCCGTTGTGGTACCAGATGCGGATTTTATTGCGGTCCAGGCAGTCAATGAGAGGTGCCAGACGCTCCGCATCTTCCTGGGCAAAGATCAGAAAGAGATAGGGATCGTGCCCTTCATAGGGGACGGCTTTGGATATCATGGATGTCATCTCCTTATTCTTCGATCATGAGAAGCTCGGAAATACCGGTCTCATCCATTTCCCGGTATACGGAGGGATTGAAAGAATCTCAGAGGCGGAGGATGAACTGATCCTGCGCGGGGCTGCTCATCCTTTTGCCGCCAACAACCGCGCCCGTTTGCGAAAGCGAGTTTTTTAGCGACGCGTCCATTTCCCGGGCGGTGCGGCGCATGACGGAGAAGAACGCCTCTTTAAGGGACCTTTCAAAAGAACCCAGCTTAAGGGAAAATTCGGCTTCGGGTTTAGTTAAGCGCATGCGGTTTTCCTCTCCAAATAAAGGCAAAGATATTTTTGCGCGCCGCCAAGTTCTATTCTGCCGCAAACCTCATAATAAAGCCCGCCTGTTTTTACGCGAAGACGCCCCTTAGGCAGTTTTACGTATTCCAAATAAAGCGAGTGCGTGGCGTATTGATATTCCGGGGAACTGTAACGCTTTTCGCCGGAGTTTCTGGTCCTTAAACGGCACGGAAGAGCAGTGAAAAGAGTTTGCTTTTCCTCCGTACGCCCGCCGAAACCATCGCAAACGCCCAAAGAAACAAGCTCTATATCGCAGGTTCTGTTAAGAAGGGATTTAAAACTCATAAATTAACCTTCCTGTAACTTTCCAAGAGCAAGGCGGAAGCCGGCGGTATTTGACGCTCGTCGTAATAGCTGACGGAATAATCGCCCAAAGTTTCGCTTTTAAGGCCGCCGGATTCCTGTTCGGACAAAATGGACGCTATCCAACGCCACAAAGCAAGCTGAATATTTTTGGGAACGTCTTCCAGACCTGCGGCTATGCCGGCTTTGTAACTGACCAGCACAACTCCGCGCCAGGGCGAACTTTTTTTAACAAGACCGTTGTACATATCTGCCTTAAGAGATGCGACGTCTAAACTTTCCCCGTTTTGCATTATGGAATTTATCTTGCAGACCGGGTACTGATCAAGCTGAAGATATCGGCTTTTTACGCCGTCAAAATCATGAGGTTCTTCGATTATGTCGCGGGCTATTATATAACGCCCGATATAAACCTCCGCCGCTTGCGTGCAGGATTCCAAAAGCAGGTTCAAAAGCGCGTCTTTGGAAGAATCCGAAGAAGATATGCGGAGATAAGTTTTTAAATTGTCCAAACTGCCGGCGGGCAGGATTGTATCGCTCATAAAAGCTCCTTATAAAGGCGGCGTTTTTAGCGCGCCGCCTTAAAATTGTTTTTTATTTAAAAATCAGGTAGCTGAACGCGCTGCCGAAAGTTACGTCGATAGATAAAGCCTGGGTAAAACGCAGCCAGGTTTGATCCATCATAAAGGCGCTGTCCAAGCCGGAACTTTCGCTGTTCCAAGAGGCGGCGTCCTGCGATACTTTTACCGTAATTTCTTCCCTGGGGGATATTAAAAGATTTTTGTTGAAACGCCCGAAAAACGCTATAGTAGCGTCCCCGCCGCTGAGCGCGCCGGCCTGGGTAACGGTGTTAGGTATTTGGGAGCTTACCACGTAAGGCGTATTCCAAATGGTGGCGGGGCTGCCCATGGAAGGCGGAGCCCAGATATAATTGCCGTTGCTGTCTTTAAGCTTCATAAGTTTGTTGAGGCCGGCCCTTGAAAGCACTATCACGCCGTCTTTGGAGTTGGCTTCGCTGAGGCTGAAAATCAAATTTGCGATATCGTCAAAGCTGACATTATCGCCGGACATTCCCACCTTGTTCGCGCCGCTTGCGTGTAAAACGCCAGTAAAAGGATCGGACGAGCCGCCCAAAAGCGCTACGCGTTCAATTTCCAAAGCCATGGCTTCGGCTACGAGTTCCGAAAGAAACTGCGTAAGATTTATCGCGCTGTCGCGGATAAGTTCGTCAGTACATTTAATGACTGTAGCCAGAACTTTGGCCGTTTGTTCCAACTGGCCGAAAGTGGGATTTGATATGCCTTTTACTCCGTTTTCCGCCACCCAGCCGACTTGAAGATTTGTCATCTGTTTGGGGATTTGCCTTTTCCAGGAAGACATAGGCAAAATATTGGCTATTTGCATTATGGGGCTGGATTCGTTCATCATGCGGATTACCTGTGCCGAAAATTCCGTCGGAACCAAATATCCGCCGCCCGTAGCGCCTGCGGCGCCTTCGCTTAAGACCGATTTGAAATCGTTAAGTACGGAATTGCGGTTCTTGGCGGCCAAAAGAAAGTTCTTCATATTGCCGAATTTGGAACCGTATTCGCTTGTCCATTTTTCTTCGCCGGCGACGGAAGATTTGCGTTTAAAGGCGGAGTATCTTTCCAAAACGTCGCTTTCGCTTGAGGGAAGTACGGCCTTGCTGGCGGAAGGATGAAGGCGGTTGATTACGTCTTCCACCAGTTTTTCGGCTTTTTCTTTGGTAATGCAGGATTCTATTTTGCCGTCGAGGGTCTTCCTGAGTTCTTTAATGGATGTCATTATGTCGTCCATTCGTTTCTCCTGTAAATTGCTTTGAGATTTTGCAGGGTTCAGGCTTTTTTACGTAAAAAGAGCCATCAAACCCTTGCGAGGGTTGACGGCTCTTCCCATTGGCTGATACAAATGTATCAAATTCTTATCTAAATGTCAAACAAAGAAAGTTGAAACCGTTAAGAAAAACATAAAAAAACCGCCGTATGAAAAGCGGCGGTTTTTTAAAGGTTAAACTGATTTATTATAAAGCTTTGCCGGAATTTTCAATAGCCTTTTTTACCTTCGCGGCTTCTTTATATGAGTAAGAGTTTTTATCCGTAGTAGTTAAAATAGCATTAGCTACCTGTAAAGAACCGACGGAAGCCAAACCTTTGCCGTTTACTTTTACTACTGCTTGCAAAATATAATACTTTTCCGCATAATAGTTCTTTGACGCAGAAGGTTTAAAAGATTTGACTTCGGCGACTAAAGCACCAAAAGCTTTTGATTTTGCCATAGAATCATATTTGGTTTTTACAGCTGCCGGAATAGCGGCTAATTCTTCAGCAATAATTTGCTTTTCAGACTTTCTGCCGTTATTATTTTTTGTATCGGCTTCATTTTTCTTTCTTTGCAAAGCCTCTCCCAAAGCCATCATTTTGCCTTCTCTGCCCATTAAATAATAAGGGGCGGACTGAGAGGCTTTCGCCTTTCCGGCGGAAGAAGCCTTCTTTTTTTCGGAGGGAGATTTAACGACGGGTTTTTCGTCTTTTTTATCATCCCCTTTAAGCCATTTCCAAAACATTTCCCCTGCGGCCATGGCTTTGCCTTCTCTTCCCATGTACTCATAACTTTGAGCGGAAGCCAAAGCCGGCGTAAAAGCAAAAAGCGCGGCGGCTATTATTAAAGTTTTTATTTTCATTTTCAGCTCCTCCTAATTTTTTCTTTTTATATATTATCCTATTTTTTGATTTTCATGTTAAGACCTATAAGTCCGTTTTTTAGACCCATATAAAATTAGGACATAAGACCTACTTCCCTTCGATATAACAAAAAAAGCCCGGCATAGGCCGGGCGTAAAGAACATATTTTGATTACTGCTTAATGTGATAATATGTTGGCTTGTAAGAGGAAAGCCAATTCTTTAAAGTTTTTTCCTGTGCGCCGGTAGAAGAAATATGCACTATAAAATCCGCATTGAAATATCGTTTAAATTCACCGGGTATTTTAAAGATAAAATATTTCTTATGCAAGCCGGCGGCGCGCCAAATCAACGCAAAAATCAATATTGCCGGGATTGCCGCAATATTCCCGCACCTGTGAAACAAATCCGTCAAAAGTATACGGGCAAGAATCCTCCGCAAAAGGAAAAACTGGCAAAGCTAAAATAAAAGTGAAATAAAATATTTTTTCATATTTTAAGTATATGTAATTTTATATAAAATTGTCGTTACTACAAAAGTTAATCCATCAGAAATTAGAGGTGCAGCTATAACTCCAATCGCACCAACAAAATGAGTTAAGATAATTAATGAAGGAATTGCAAATACTCCTTGTCTAACTATTCCTAAAAATAAAGCTTCTTTTCCTTTACCAATTGATTGAAGAGCGTACATCTTTTGAACATTGACTGCAATAAATGGAGTGGTTAAGCATGCGATTCTTATAAACTTAGTTCCTAAATTAATAGGGGCAATAATCATATCGTATTCAGCTGAAGTAAAACCAGAAATTAATGGATCTTGTCCATTAACAACCTTAAAATCAAATTCAGCATCATCTAGCAATCCTCCAACTGCCATCAATGGAGTTCCTGAAGGAAGCAATACTTTGTAAGTTTTATTATCTTCTTCACCGCATCCTACTAATAGTAGTAAACCAAAGATTAGTAACATAACTGTAAATAATTTTTTTAAACTTTTCATTTCTTTTTCTCCTTTATGATGATAGC
>NZ_CALGEO010000131.1:0-9780 GCF_937881865.1 Candidatus Proelusimicrobium excrementi | reverse complement strand
CGGTATCGTCTTCCGGGCTTTCTTTTGACGACGACTTGGAAAAGGTTTTTCCTTCCAAGCCGGAAGTTGTGGAGCCTAAAATAACCTATAAATATCACGTTCACAATTCCGAGCAAGCCGCCAAAGAAGAACCCGAAGCGGAAGAAGAAACACCCGTTTTGACCGAAACCGAAAAAAAACAGCAGGAACAGGAAGCGGCCCTTATAACGGAGCAAATTAAAAAGAAAGATACCGGCAAGAATTATTTTGCCGTGCACGTCGGGGCTTTAACCGCCGATTTAAAACTTAACATGGAAGAGTACGGCGGCGCGGAGGAAGATGTCGGCGGCACAAACGTCGCTTTTTCCGTTGCTTATATGCGTAAGCTTTCAAGCCGCTTGTGGCTTGGCGGCGGCGTAGGTTACGGGATGCTTTCCAAAAACGACTTTGAATATCCTCTCACCGGGGAAGAAAAAATGTATGTGGAAACTTCCGGCCAAGTGTATGACGTTAACCTTTTAATGAATTTTTATCTTAACACGCAAAGCGCCTTAAGGTTCTATCTTACCGGCGGCGTGGGGTATACCAGCGCAAGCTTGGATGAAAGCCCTTCAAAATATGAGTTGCAAAACGTAGGTACCGGGGAATACGGCTGGACGACGCAGGAATCAAACACCGTCAGCAGCGGCAACTTTAACGCGGTGTTCGGGCTGGGCGCGGAATATGCCGTGGACGACGTCAACCTCGGCCTTGAAGTGAAAGGCAAATATTTCAGTTTCAAAGACGAACTTGAAAGCAGTTCCAAAATGAGCGTCTACACCACCTTGAAGGTAAGCTGGTTCTTCTGATGAAGATTCTGCTTGCTCCGAATGCTTTTAAAGGATGTTTGAGCGCGCGGGAATTTTGTTCCCGCGCGTCTTTTTTGGCTTCGGCTCATCAAATAAAATGCTTGCCGTTTTCAGACGGAGGCGACAGCGTCTTGGAAGTGTTTTCTTCAGCTTTTCCCTCGGCCAAACGGCACTTCGTCCGCGCTTTTAACGCCGTCGGCAAAGAGCATAAAGCCCCGTATCTTATTTTGGAAGACGGCAAAACCTGTATTATAGAAAGCGCAAAAGTTTGCGGTTTGGGCGAACTTAAAAAAAACGAACTTAATATTTTAAACGCGTCTTCTTTCGGGATAGGGCAGGTAATAAAAGCCGCTTATAAAAAAGGCGCAAGAACATTTTATATAGGTTTGGGCGGAGTGGCTTTCAATGACGGCGGCGCAGGCATGGCTATGGCTTTGGGGTACAAATTTTTTGGCACCGAAGGAAATAAGCTTAATAAAGGCGCGGCGGAGCTGCGCAGGCTTTCTCTTATAAAGCGTCCGCAAAATATGCCGGATATTAAAGCTTACGGGTTATGCGACGTAGATAATGTTCTCTTGGGGCCATACGGATCGGCTTATGTTTACGGCCCGCAAAAAGGGGCGACTCCGGCGCAGGTTAGACTTGTGGAAGAAGCCATGACGGCTTTGCACCGCGCGGTAAAGAAGTATTTAGGCGTAAACATCAACACCAAACACTGCGGCGCGGCGGGCGCGCTGGGGGCCGGGATTAAAGGCTTTTTGAACGCTAAGCTTGTAAGCGGCGCGCCGTTTATAGCCGCGAAGCTTGGCCTTTCCAAAGCCGTAAAGCAGGCGGATATCGTAATTACCGGGGAAGGCAAGCTGGATGGGCAAACCTTTTACGGAAAGGGGCCCTTCTACGTCTGTAAATTGGCGGCCAAGTATGCAAAACCGGTTATAATTGTTTGTGGCGTGAATGAAATTAAAGACAAAAACTTGCTTAAAAAATATTCCGTGGCGAAGGTAATGGAACTTTCGGCTTTGGCCGGCGGACGTGAAAAGGCTTTAAAAGATGCGCCTTTTTATATAGAAAAAGCCCTGCGCGGGGTTTTTGACGGCAAAGCCGAGGCTGTTTTTAGATAAAATTTTTAATTCGGCAAAATAAAAACCCCGCTTTAAAAGGCGGGGTTTTTGCATTATTCGTACTAAACAAATTAACCTATTACCGGTGCGGTAAAAGTTCTTGCGGCGAGTTCTCTGTCCAGCATTAAAAGAGCTTTTTTATCGTCGCCTATTAATTTTAAGGTGGCGATTAAATGTTCTACGCCGGATTCTTCTTCAACCTGTTCTTTTACGTACCAGTCAATGAAGGAAGAAGCGGCTCTGTCTTTTTCTTCTTCGGCGACGTCGGCCAAAGCGTTTATTTTGGAAGTTACCAATTTTTCGTGTTTTAAAACCTGTTCATAAACGCATAAGGGGCATTTTGCGTCGAAAACGGGCTTTTCAATCGCGCCGAGTTCCACTTTGCCGCCTCTTTCAAAAACGTAATTGTACATACCCATGGCGTGGGCGTTTTCTTCTTTAACCTGCACGTCAAACCAGTTGGCGAAACCCTTTAAACTTAAAGAGTCGAAATAGGTTTTCATCGAGAGGTACAAATAAGCGGAATAAAGCTCCGCGTTAATTTGATCGTTAAATGCTTTTTGCATTTTTTCGCTTATCATTGTTAGATCTCCTTTTAAGGCGTTTAAACCTTATATATTAAATTTTATATTTTTTTTTAGACGGCTGTTCAAATATTGACAAAATGTATTTCCGCCCGTAGGATAATAGAGTGCTCGTCTTTGAGCCGTTTTGATATGGTAAAGAAAATATTTGTATTTTTAATATGTCTGTTTTTGGCTTTTTTGCCTTCGCTCGGCGGCTTGGCCGTCAGTGCCGACGTCTTACAAAATTGGTATGCTTCGCTTAGCAAACCGTCTTTTACCGCGCCCGATTGGCTTTTCGGCCCGGCGTGGAGCGCGCTTTATTTGCTGACGGGTATTGTCCTTTACATTTTATATACCTCCGAAATAAATCCAAAAGACAAAAAAACTTTGCTTCTGTTTTTTGCCGCGCAGGCCGCTTTAAATTTTTTGTGGACGCCGGTATTTTTCGGTGCGCGCGCGGTGTTTCTTTCTTTATGTATAATAATCTTGATGACGGCCCTGTGCGTTGATTTCGTCATAAAAGCGTTTGCCGTAAAGCCGGTTTTGGCTTATTTGTTTCTGCCTTATGTCCTTTGGCTTTTTTACGCTTTTTGGCTTAACGCCGGGGTTTACGTATTAAATTAATTTACGGAGAAATATTATGAAAGCGTGCATGATAATCGCTGACGGTTTTGAAGAGATGGAAGCCATGGGCTCTTATTCGGTTTTAAACAGGGGCGGAGTAACGGTGGATTTATACGGGCTTAAAGGGGATAAAGCGGTAAGCAAACACGGGCTTAACGTCTGCGGATTAAAACCTTTCGCTTCTTTTAAAGACGAGGATTATTCCGTTATTATTTTACCGGGCGGCCCGCATTACAAAGCTTTGGAAGCGGACGAAAATCTAAAAAAACTTATAAAGGATTTTTTGGCTTCGGGCAAAAAAATCGCCGCCATATGCGCCAGCCCTACGATATTGGGCCGCATGGGGCTGTTAAAGGGCAAGAATTATACTTGTTATACGTCTATGAACGAGGACTTCGGCGGAGTTTATAAAGAAGATTACGCCGTTACGGACGGTAATATAATTACCGGCAAAGGCCCGGCCGCCGCGATAGACTTCGGCCTTGAGGTTTTAAAGAATCTTAAAGGGGCCCAAATCGCGGAAGAAGTAAAAAAAGGAATGTATTATAAATAATTTTTAGATGTTTGTGTTACGGATTCTTCATATTTCAAATTAATTATTGATTCTCAGTTGCCAAATCAAGGTTAATTTTGTTATATGGAGTTATAGGCAGTATAAAACGAAAAAAGGAGGAGTGCCATGAAGAAACTACTTGGCTTGCTTATGGTATTGGCCGTTGCGATGCCGGCAAGCGCAGAAATACTCAAAAATTTTGAGTTAACGGGCGATGTGCAGGTTATTGCCTCTGACGTAAGACATAATTCAGTCGCCGCATATACTACGGGTACCAACCTTCGCGTATTGGCCGGCGGTTCCTTTGACGTTGCCGAAAACGTTCGCGCCAATTTAATGTTCCAATATTTAAACGTTTGGGGCAGCGATCCTACGGTTGATTCCCCTTCCGTAGGCACTGTTGGTAAGAGCGCAAATGACTATTTGGATGATATAAGAGTGGTGGAAGCCAATGTCGAAATGAAAGAAATTTTCGGCTGGCTTGACGTAAAAGTAGGACGCCAATTCTATGGTGACGAAGACAGCACCGTCTTATATGTCGGCCCCAGATATTACAATGCCGAAATGAACCCCTACTCCGCATTTAACTATGCCACCGCTTTGGACGCGGTAAAGCTTTCCTATGCCAATGATTTCGTTAACGTAAACGTAATCGCCGGCGAAGCGGAAACTTATGACGGCACAGAGATTATAGACGAAGGCGACAAACACGGTATGTACGGTGTTGACGCCAAGTTCAGAATCAATGATGAACTTTCCGCCCAAGTATACGGATATAACTTTAAATCCTTAATGGGAGTTGACAACTTCGGTTTCTACGGCGGCAAAGTAACCTTTGCGCCGGAAGCTTTCCTCGTAAGCGCGGAATACGCCCGCAACTTTGCAGGCGAAAAAGTTCTTGAAGAAATCCATGACAATCCTTATATGGTAAAAGCCGACGCAAAAGTTTTCCTCGACGCTTTTACCCCCAGAGCCACTTTCTTCTACTCCAAAAACTTTACGGGCTTCGGCAATTACAGACCGGGCTTATTAGTTGGCGATTTATTAAACAACTACATAAGTGACCCGTTTGAAGGCGGCTTAAGGATGTATAATCTCGGTATAGATTATAAATATGAAAAATGGACCTTCGCTTTGGACGGCTTTGCTTTCCAAGACAGAACCGCCAAACACGCCGCCACCTTGGAGGCCGATCTTGTCGTAAAATATGCGTATAACGACAATATCGAACTCTTCGCCGGCGCCGGCTATGCAAAGTATAAAGAAAACCTTAAAAACGTATTCGGCACCGACAACACCAAAGGTCAAGTCGGCGTACTCGTAAGACTGTAATTTTTAAATTACAAACAAAAGCCCCGGTCTAAAACCGGGGCTTTTTATTTGATTGATTTTTTAAGAAGGTTTATTCTTCGTCCGCGCGCCTTTCCTCGTAAGGTTCAAATTCCCCTTTAAAGAGGAAGTCTTCGGTTATTCTGGCGCAGTCGGCGACGCAGCCGCGGCAGGAGCGCAGCCTGTCGGTTTTGCCGTCGGTCCCGCGCAGTTTGGCGCAGGTGCAGGTGCCGTTCCATTTTATGCTTTTTATATAAGAAGATATGCTTATAATCGGGCTGAGCGTTATGCTGGAAAATACAAACGAAAGTACCGCCGTTATGAAGCTTGTAAACAGGCTGACCCATAATGATATTATAAAGATGTTGCTCATCTTTTTATAATCTTTTTCCAAATTGCGCGCCGCTTTTGGCCAGTTCGTTATTTATACGGTTTTGGGTTACTTCGCCGAGTTCCGGGGTAAAAGCAATACTTAGTAGGGCGCAGATTGTAAAATCAGCCGCAAAAAAACAAAGCCGTTTTGAAAAACGCGGGGCCGGCCTTGCGTCGGCCCTTTTCATTTTAAAAAATATTGTTCAAATTTAATTATTTTTGCTGATTTAAGCATGTTTTTTAGTATATATTTTTTGTCATATTATCCCTTTTTTCGGTCCCTTTTGCTTTTTCTAATCCGTTTTAGCTACATATTTGTTTCTTCTTTTTATCTACAATGTCTTAGTAATGTTTAAATCCTTTTTCATATCCATTATCCTGCTGTTTTTGGCCTTGCCGTTATTTTCTTTATCGTTTAATAATTTTTCCGTTGCCCCATCGGCTTCTTCAGAACTTATATCTTATAATAACGCTTCCGCCGTCAACAACAGCCTTAACTCTAACATTGCTTCGGTCTATTTGCAGGCTCCGGTTCAATTATCCCTTAATAAGTTTCCAATCTCCCTTTACGCTTTGCCTTTCTTTAAAGCTTATTACGCCGATAATATCGATAATATTGATAAACTCTCTTTCGCTAATGCTTTTGTCCTTATTAATTATGACGATTATTCCCTTAAACTCGGCAGACAGTTTATCTATAACACGGATACCGCCTTTGCCCTTTACTTCGGTCCTGATAATAATACGGATTTCTCCTTCCCGTCATATGCCGACGGCGCCTCTTTATCTTTTGCCAATGACTTCCTTGCTTATAATATATTCCTGGCTTATGCCGATTTTACAGCTGCCGGCGGTTTCCTAAAATTATTCCCGCTCTCTTTTCTCTCTTTCTCCTTATTCTCTTATTACAAAGATTTGCAAGACGCCGACATCTATATCTTGGGTTCGGGCCTTAAATTACAGCTTTCCCAAAAACTTGATATTTCCGCATTCGCAGCAATTAACCAAGGTAAACAAAACTATGCACTGTTTAATCAAAACTTCTCTAAAAACTATAACGCCTCTTTCTTTAAAATAGACGCCAATGCCGATATCTCTTCCCAAATATTTAACGCTTTGCTCAGTTTCTCTTATTCCACTTCTTCCAAAAACGATAAAAACTCTTTGCCCTTTACTTCCGTTTCAAAATACAATATATACGGTTCTATCGCCGGCAATATATTTGATGTGCCTGTACAAAATACTTCTTTCTCCCTGAACCTTTCCCCGGTTGATTTGCCAAAACTTAATATCAAAGCCGACGCTTTTTATTATACTTCCGCTTTTAAAGACTCGTTCAGTCAATATATAGGCTCGGAGTTTAATCTCTCGGCCCGGTATGACTTCAATGATATTTCCCTTAAACTCTCTTACGCGTATTTGGCTCTTGATAACGGATTTCTGGAAACCAACGCCTTCTCAAATAAAAATAACAATAATAATCTCCAACGCCTGGCTTTAAGCATTACTTTAAACAATTTGTTTTAGCCTATCTGATAAAATTGTAATTATTTATATATTAATTAAGATGAAAATAAATTTTCTTATTTTTATATGTCAACTATAAAACCATGGCAGAGCTAAATTGATATAATACAAATTGATGAACCCGGAAGAATCCGCCCGTCAGCTGATAGACGGCAAACTGACCCAAGCCGGTTGGCTTGTGCAAGACCGCAAAGATTTTAACCGTTTTGCGGGGGTTGGCGTTGCCTGCCGGGAATTTTTAATGGAAGACGGCACGGAAGCGGATTATCTTCTGTTTGTTGACGGGAAGGCCGTGGGGGTAATTGAAGCAAAAAAAGCCGGCTTGGCATTAAGCGGCATAGAAAGCCAGTCAAAAGGTTACAGCTGCCGCTTGCCCGCTTATGTAAAACATTATCAGCTTCCTTTGCCGTATATATACGAAAGCAACGGAAGCGAAATATTCTTCACGGATATTCGCGACCCTCACCCTGCTGCACGGCCCATATTTCATTTTCATCAGCCTGTTACTCTGAAAGAAAGTTTGGAAAAAGGTTCTTCTTTACGGAGGCGTTTGCAAAATTTGCCTGTTTTACCAAAAGGGAATTTGCGTGATTGCCAGTTTGACGCTATTCGGAATTTAGAAAAATCGCTGGCTTTGGGCAAGCCCCGTTCCTTAATTCAGTTGGCGACGGGAGCCGGTAAAACTTATACCGCATGTAATTTTACGTATCGTTTGCTTAAATATGCCAAGGCAAAACGTGTATTGTTTTTGGTGGACAGAAATAATTTAGGCCGCCAGACGTACAAAGAATTCCAAGCTTTTCGGCTGGATGATGATAACCGTTTATTTACCAGCCTGCATTTGGTGCAGCATTTAAAGAGTAATATTATTAACCCGGATACCGAGGTGGTAATTACTACTATTCAGCGTTTGTATTCTATATTGCGCGGAGAAACTGACTTCGATGAAGGCAACGAAGACGTATCAGCCTACGAAAGCCCCGCCTTAGCCAATGTGCAGGTTTCTTATAATCCTCAAATTCCGCCGGAATTTTTTGATTTTATTATTACGGATGAATGCCACCGCAGTATTTACGGCTTGTGGCGACAGGTGCTGGAGTATTTTGATTCTTTTTTAATAGGTCTTACGGCAACGCCTTCCAAACAGACTTTGGGATATTTTAACCAAAACTTAGTGGCGGAATACCCTTACGAACGTTCCGTGGCTGATAATGTAAATGTCGGATATGATATCTTCCGCGTGAAGACAGAAATTTCCGATAAAGGCAGCAGAGCGGAGGCTGGGTATACTATCCCTAAAATAGATCGCAAAACCCGCCATAAAATTTATGAAACGCTGGATGAAGATTTGGAATATAAGCCCGAACAGTTGGACCGTTCCGTTACGGCTATAAATCAAATCCGCACAGTGCTGGAAGCCTATAAGCAAAATATTTTTACTACCTTGTTCCCGGAGCGCGAACCGACTTGGATCCCCAAAACGCTGATTTTTGCCAAGGATGATAACCACGCCGAAAATATCGTCCGGCTTGTGCGGGAAGTGTTTAACGCCGATAACGATTTTTGTAAAAAGATTACTTATAACGTATCCGGCGTAAAGCCGGAAGATTTAATCCAGGAGTTCCGCATTTCGCCCGCGTTTCGTATTGCCGTAACGGTGGATATGATTGCCACGGGGACGGATATCAAGCCGCTGGAAGTGCTTATTTTTATGCGGGACGTCCATTCCGAACTTTATTACGAACAGATGAAAGGCCGCGGCGTGCGTACAATCCCGGTAAGCGATTTGAAATCTGTTACGCCTAACGCAGTTTGCAAATCTAAATTTATTTTGATTGATGCCGTAGGCGTAACAGAAAGTAAAAAGTCTGTTCAGCCGCCTTTGGAGCGCAAGAAAGGGATTTCCTTTAAGAAGTTATTGGAGCAATTAGGGCAGGGGCGTTGTGACGAAGACGCCCTAAGTTCCGCCGCCGCGCGGCTGGCAGCTCTTGGGAATGCACTGGATGAGGAAAAACAAGCGCAAATTAAAGAAATTTGCGGCAAAAGTTTGCAGGAACTTTCCAACGTGCTTTTAGATGCGATAGACCCCGACAAATTAGAAGGGAAAACCGGGGCGGAAATAGAACAGTTGCGGGATGACGCCGTCCGTCCTTTTGCCAACCCCAAAGTGCGGGATTTCCTGTTAACGCAAGCGCGGAACGTTTATATGTATGTGGATGATATTTCCACGGATAAAGTAATAGAATTTGCCCCTGTTAAGGAACGCGCGGAAGGGATTATCAAAAGTTTAAAAGAATTTATTGAACTGCATAAAGATGAGTTGGCCGCCTTGTCTATTATTTACCATAAATCGTATGGCAAAAAACAGCTGACTTATGACGGTATAAAAGAACTTGCGGACGCGCTTGTCAATAATGCGCCGTCTTTATCTATCCCGGTATTATGGGGCGCATTTATGCAGATAAATCCGAGTAACGTACAACGGGCCAAAACGCCGGAAAAAATGCTGACGAATATTATTCAGCTTATGCGCTTTGCTTTGGGGCAAGATACTGAGCTAAAACCGTTTGATACGGTGGCCGCTCAGCGGTATAACTTGTGGCTGGGCCGACAGAAAAAGCGCGGCATTGTGTTTTCGGCCGACCAGTTGGGCTGGCTGGAAGAAATTAAAAACTTTATTATTTATAAAGTTTTTTTGTGAAGTTCTTGTCATATTATCAATTTGATTTACTTTCAAAGAGGCAACTCCTTTTGACGCAATATAACCTAAACCATTGGCTCCAGCGCCCCAAATAGCACTTTCTGCCAAATCACCAACACTCTCTATATTTCCCTTTATAGCATCAGATGCTATATTACCT
>NZ_CALGEO010000130.1:0-8602 GCF_937881865.1 Candidatus Proelusimicrobium excrementi | reverse complement strand
TGTCGTTCAGACGGAAACCTAAAACAAAATCATAAAACAGTTGACTGTTTTTTTTAATAAATTTTACACAAATTTCAGGCTGAAAAATCTCCGTTATGCTTCCCGCTTCTTATCTTGCGCGCCTTGCGCTTTTTTGGCCTAAAGCAATCAAAAACGGAGGTAAAAAATGGTTAGTTTAAGGAAGAAATTTAGCGTATGTTTCTTTATTTTCGCTTTGGTGTTAGTGTGCTTATTAATGCCGGCGGAATTAAAAGCAAGCATATCTTGCTGTAAAAACGGGAAGCTCTCAAGCTCCCCGATTTGCCCAACGGCCAGCAATATGATATCAGCAAATGTACGAGTGTTAATCCCGTTAATCCAGTATTTCCCGTAAATCCCGGTGAGAAATACGGAGAAGCTGTGCTTGTAAATGATTGTACCTTAGGACAAACGCAATATAAACCAAGCGGCTCTTGCGGGACGTCCTCCAGAAAGTGCTGTTCAAACGGTAGTTGGAGTGCATGGGACGGGGAATGCGATGGAGCAAGTTCATGTACGGCAAATCAATGTTGGAACGGGACGAAATGCGAAGATAAAGGGGCCGTGCAGTCAACCTGTAAGGCACTAATCCCCCATACCATAAGCGGGGATCTTGCAAGAACCGCCAAATGTATATCAGGTTCAGGCTGGCAGTACGGAGACTGGGACGGTGTATGTGAATGCGCCGAGGGTTATGTGCCCGATGAGGACAATAGCCTTACCTGCCATGAAGCACATTACTATTGGAAGATATTAAGCACGGAAAAAGTAGGAGAAACATCTTTAGAGTCTACAGATAAAAGTTACTGCGAAAGCGGCAGTAACGGTTCTCTTACGCCTCAATGGAGAGAACTTTATGGCGCAGATACTAGCGAACTCTTAGGCTCTGATTGTAAAAAATGGCTGGATAAATATGCTAGGGATATAGATGAACGTTTTAGCATATGGCAAAACGGAAAGTGTTATATATATTCACTAAAATGCGTTAAATCTTAACAAACCGGGGGACCCCCGGCTCTCAACTAACCGCCCCGCCTCAGCATAAGCCAAGGCGGGGTTTCTGTTTAGCGTAAATATTCGTTAAATATAGGGAGCTGAGTCCTAAATAAAAATCCCGCCCAAGCTTTTGCCGGGGCGGGATGACAAAACAATCTTTTTTTAGAAAGGCTGATCGGAATAATCTTTCAGCATGCGTGTTCTGCTGGGGTGGCGCAGTTTGCGAATGGCTTTTGCCTCGATTTGTCTTACGCGCTCCCTTGTTACGTTGAACATTTTGCCTACTTCTTCCAAAGTTCTGGGATAGCCCGATTCTATGCCGAAGCGCAGCTTGATGATTTTGGCTTCGCGTTCGGATAGAGTCGCCAGTACCTCTGCGACTTCCTGCTTTCTTAAAAAGTCCGTCGCGGAAGAAGAGGGGTTTGGCCCGTTCTTATCTTCAATAAAATCTTCCAGGTTGGAATCCTCATCCTCACCGATAGGCGTGGAAAGGGAAATAGGATCCTGCATAATTTTAAGTATGCCTTTTACCTTCTCCACCGAAAGCCTTAAAGATTTCACATAATCGTCCAAGCCCGGTTCTCTGCCGTGCTCTTGGCGGAATTTGTTTGTAACTTTTGTCAGTTTTGAAACAAGTTCTTTCATGTGCACGGGTATGCGGATTGTATTGGCTTGGTCGGCTATGGCCCTGTTGATGGACTGCCTTATCCACCAAGTTGCGTAAGTGGAAAATTTAAAACCTCTTTTATACTCAAATTTTTCCACGGCTTTCATAAGGCCAAGGCCGCCTTCCTGAATCAAGTCGGAAAGTTCCAAGTTGGAATTTACATGCTTTTTGGCTATGGAAACCACCAATCTTAAGTTGGCTCTTATCAGTTTAAGCTTGTCTTGCAGAATCATCTTTTCAAAGAAGTCGATTCTTTCGTTTAAAGATAAAAACTCCTGTTCCGCCATAGGCAATGTGGAGAGCAATTTTTCGTATCTGCTCTTTACTGTGGTAATATTCTTTATAGCTCTGTCCAAATCGGCGGCGTTTTGCGCTTTTGTCTTTTTTACCAAGGTGCTTTCGCTCAACTTGCCCTGTTCAAACTGTTTATAAAGTTTAACGACGTCTTCATATTTGCCGAAATATTCGTCAAAGCGGGCGATATCGCTTTTATATTCGTTTATTTTATCGGCCAAGCCTTTTATTCTGTTGGTAAGACGTTTAATCTTATTTTGGTTGAGGTTGAGTTTTATTATACGGTCGACGACCTCTTTTTGTTTCTCTTCCAGCTGGCTCGTATATTTGCTGACCAATTTATCGCTCAAACCGGGCTTTCTGATTTCTTTCATCAAAGCGGAAATGTCCTTTTCCCTTTTAGCTATAAAAGCCGCGGCCTCTTTGAGTTTTTTGCGCATGGTGTTGAGCTCCCGGGTGGTTCTTTTGCCGCGCGGCATAAGTTCCTTGGTCGTCATTTCTTCTTGGTCGACCAATTCTTCCCAAGAGCATATTTCCCTCATGGTTATGGGGGATTCCAAAACTATTTTCCTTAGTTCTTTTTCGCGCTCGCGAATGTTTCTGGCAAGGGTTACTTCTTCGTCGCGGGTAAGGAGCGGCACTTTTCCCATTTCCGAAAGGTACATGCGTATGGAGTTTGAAATATCCATATTCGAAGCCCACTCTTCCGTATAAGCTTCTTTTTCCGCCATGG
Source organism: Candidatus Proelusimicrobium excrementi (assembly GCF_937881865.1). Classification (NCBI taxonomy): domain Bacteria; kingdom Pseudomonadati; phylum Elusimicrobiota; class Elusimicrobia; order Elusimicrobiales; family Elusimicrobiaceae; genus Candidatus Proelusimicrobium; species Candidatus Proelusimicrobium excrementi. The sequence goes on along the minus strand of NZ_CALGEO010000130.1, from coordinate 5,894 downwards.
CTACGGCTTTGTACTTTTTCCTGTCGACGACTTGTATCCCCAAATCTTCCAAAGTGCCCATAAGCCCGTCGATGTCGTCTGCGTTCATCGCGGCCGAAGTGAGCGATTTGTTAATTTCGTCCAAAGTAAGATAACCGTGTTCTTTGCCTATTTCTACAAGTTCTTTAAATGCCTTGTTGTCTTGTGCCATAAAATAAGACTCCCTTGCTTGTTTATGATTTTAATTTCTTCTGTATTTCTATTTGTTCTTTAAGCAAATCCAAAGGCGCGCCGCCCGGCGGATAGCCCGACAGCAGCTGCTGCAGCTGTTTATATCTTTTGCTTAAGGCCGTTTTTTTAAGCGTATTTATGCAGGCTTCCGCTTCCCTTTGCGGGCGTATGCCATCGGGCAGCGGCTGCATCGCGTACTTAAGCGCGGTTTTGGCCAAAGCTTCGTTTTCTTGGGCTATGTGCGGCAAAACGTCCTCAATATCCGGCCTTTTAAGGCGCAGGGCCTCAATTTCTTTAATCATCAGCCAGATGTTCTTATTTTCAAAGTAATCTTCTTTCAGTTCCGCGCACAGTTCTACGTATCTGGGGAACTTAAGAAGCACTCTTATAAGATCAAGTTCGCTTTGCGGCGTAACGTCTTTTTCTTTCTTAAAGACGGGCTTTGCTTCCGCCGGGGTATTGGTTCGTTTCAGCTTTTCGGTGATAATTCCCGGCTGAACGCCAAGTCTGTTTGCGGCTATTAAAGCCCATTCGTTTTTAATAATTTGGTCCGGCTGCTTTTGTATTATTTCAATAATTTCGGCGGTGATATCGGCCCTGTCTTTAGGCGATATGCTCTGCGCCCCTTTCAAAATGCAGTCAAGACGGAAATTTACTATGTCTTTTGCTTCGTTTACTACTTTTTTAAAATCTTCCAAACCGTATTTATGGATATATTCGTCCGGGTCCAGCCCGCCCGTAAGGGAGGCCACCTTAACGTATACTCCGCTTTCCACGAGTATCAAAGCCGCTCTTAAAGAGGCTTTTATCCCGGCTTCGTCCGGGTCAAAAAGTACGACGGCGGTATCGGTGTAGCGTTTTAAAAGTTTGGCGTGCTCGGGCGTAAAAGATGTTCCAAGCGGCGCCACGCAGTTTTCCGCCCCGGCTTGGTGGCAGGCTATTACGTCCATATAGCCTTCCAAAAGTATCACTTTGCCTTCCCTGCGTATGGCCGGCCCGGCAAAGTTGAGCGCGTAAAGCACTCTGCTCTTGGAGAATAAAGGCGTTTCCGGGGAATTTAAATATTTAGGCTGTCCGTCGGAAAGAATCCTTCCGCCGAAAGCCACGCAGTCGCCCCGGTGATTGAATATCGGGAACATCAGCCTGTTTTTGAAATAGTCAGTCCCCGTCGCCGAAGAGGTCAAACCCAGTTTCTTTAAATCCGTGATTGTATATCCGTTTTTAAGGGCGGTTCTTGTCATACCGTCAAAAAAACTTAACCCCAGCTGAAATTTATTTACGGTGTCCGCATTGATTTTTCTGCTTTGCAGATACTGAACCGCGCTTTGGCCTTTGGGGGCTAAAAGCTGCCTGTGGTAAAAATCTTTGGCGGAATTCATTAACTTGTAATCGTTGAGGCGGCCTTTTTCCTGTTCTGAAAGGGAGTCCTCCTCCCGCCAGGGAATGCCGGCCCTTTCGGCCAGACGGCGCGCGGCTTCGTTGAAGGAAAGATTTTCAATCCTCATTAAAAATTCAAAAACGTCTCCGCCGGCTTGGCAGCCGAAGCAATAAAAAAATCCTTTGTCCGGGTTTACGGTAAAAGAGGGGGTTTTTTCCTGATGAAAAGGGCAGCAGGCCTTATAAGTCCGCCCGGCGCGTTTTACGGCGGGGACGTATTCTTTTATAAGTTCTAAAATGTCAATGCTGTCTTTAATTTTTTCAATCAGGGCAGTATTCATATTCACACATATAGGCACAATAGCCCGCTTGTTCTAGCGGACTATTGTGCTGATTTTTATACTGAAAAACTAAAAGCGTTTTCTTTTAGTGCGTCTCATTCTGCGCTGCGCTTCCTGAGATTTAAGTTTCCTTCTTACGCTCGGCGGAGTATAGGTTTCCCTTCTTTTGATTTCTTTAAGGATACCGTTCTTCTCGCATTCTCTTTTAAAGCGTTTCAACGCTTCTTCAAGATGTTCTGCGTCGCGGACTTTTACAAATACCATTTACTTTTCACCACCTTATCTTAAAAGACACTTAGAATAAAAATCTGTTTTGATTTCTTCGGGGGTTAGCCGGCGGGCCATAAAAAGCGTCTTCCGCCCATCAGATGATAATGCAGATGAAATACGCTTTGCCCCGCGCCTTTGCCGTTGTTGGCTACCAAGCGGAAATCTTTTAAGCCGAGTTCTTTCGCTATTTTAGCGGCGGCCAGCTGTATTTTGCCCAAGAGTAAAACGTCTTCTTCCTTGGCGTCGGCCAAGTTTTCAATATGTTTAACTGGTATAATAAGTATATGGCTGGGGGCCTGCGGGTTTAAGTCTTTAAAACCCACCACGTCCTCATCCTGATATATTATCTGGGCTTGAATTTCGCCGTTTGCTATTTTGCAAAAGATACAATTGCTCATACATATATAATTATATCAAAAAAACGCGGCTTTTTGTAAATATTTGTATAATAAAGTACGCGCGCGCGTTTTAATCCGCGCGCAAAGCCCGCGCAAAACACCCGCCAAGTTGATAAGAACTTAATAATTTAATATCATTTAATATATGAGAAAATCTACAAAGCCCAAAAGCTTTATAGTTGTACCTCCCTATTTTAAATCCGAAAAATTTTATCAGGAGTCATTTAGCTATGTCTAAAAATAATTTGGAACCCATAGCGGTCGTCGGCATTGGCGCAATAATGCCGGGTGCTTTGAGCAAAGATGAGTTTTGGAAAAATATCACGGAAGGAAAAAATTCCATCATAGAAGTTCCGCAGGACAGATGGGACTATCGCCTTTTCTACAGCGAAGATCGTTCCGCCCCGGATAAGACTTACACCAAAATCGGCGGTTTTATCACCGGTTTTAAATTTAATTCTTTAAAATACAGGATTCCGCCTTCGGTATCGAAGCAGATGGATTCCATTCAGCACCTTGCGCTTGAAACGGCCAGCATGGCTCTTGAAGACGCCGGTTACGACAAAAAAGATTTTGACAGAAGCCGCACCGCCGTTATCATAGCCAATGCTATGGGCGGCATTAAAAACGAATACAGCAACACACGTATTTATAAGGCTTTTTATTATGATATGTTAAGGCATTCGGAACATTTCGCCGCTTTGCCGCCGGCGGAGCAGGAAGCCATTATCGAAGACGTGGAGGCTTCCGTAAACGCCAAGTTCCTCCCGATAACGGAAGACAGCATGCCGGGCGAATTGCCGAACGTAATTTCCGGCCGCGTGGCAAACGTATTCAACCTTAACGGAACCAGCTTTTCAATTGACGCGGCCTGCGCCAGCTCCATAGCGGCGTTGGACCAAGCCGTAAACGGGCTTAGGGTCGGCAATTACGATATGGCCCTTTGCGGCGGCGTTGATCAAATGATGTCCCCGGCCGCTTATATTAAGTTCTGCAAAATCGGCGCCTTATCCGCCGACGGTTCCTTCGCTTTTGACGCCAGGGCCAACGGCTTTGTAATGGCCGAAGGCGCGGGTATGGTCATACTCAAACGCTTAAGCGACGCCGAACGCGACGGCGATAAAATTTACGGCGTAATCCGCGCTATAGGTGCTTCAAGCGACGGCAAGGGCAAGGGCATAACCGCACCGAACCCCAAAGGCCAGAAACTCGCCATAGAAAACACGTTTAAGCAGCTTGATTATACTCCGGGCGAAGTCGGCCTTATGGAAGCGCACGGTACGGCTACTAAAGTCGGCGACGCTACCGAACTTGCCGCTTTGGACGAAGTTTTTAAACCTTACGCCCCGGCCGGTTCTATAGGGCTGGGATCAATCAAATCCCAAATCGGCCACGCAAAAGCGGCGGCGGGCATAGCTTCCGTAATAAAGGTCATGCTTGCTTTACATAATAAGGTATTGCCGCCTTCAATCAATTTTGAAACTCCAAACCCGATAGTGGATTGGGCCTCAACTCCGTTTAAGGTAATTACGCAGGCCCGCCCGTGGGAAACGGATAAAATAAGAAGGGCAAACGTATCATCTTTCGGCTTCGGCGGAACCAATTTCCACTTGGCCGCGGAAGAATATCATCCCGCACTCAGCGCAAAAAAAGCGGCCCCTTCGGCAATTTCTGAAAATCAGGAGAATAAAACAATGGCACAAACCCAAAACGCGGCCGGCAAATATGAACTTCTCGTTCCTATGGAGAAGCTTCAGGGCGATATGCTGGTTTTTTCGGGCGAAAGCAAACAGGATTTGTTTAACGAACTTAACCAAGCCGTACAAAGCATTCAGGGCGATCCTCTTTATTTGATTAAAGCGGCTTATAAAAATCATACCGCTTCTTATAAGCAATACGCAGTAAGCATCAACGCCGAATCCCCGGCCAAACTTAAGGAAAAAATAGAGTTCTTTATTAAGACGGCCTCTTCCTCCGACGTATGGAGCGAACCTTCTTTATATCTTAAAATGAAAGGTATTTATCCTTTCTATAATCACAGCGAAAAGCCCAAAGTTTGTTTTATGTTCCCCGGACAAGGATCGCAGTATGTGGACATGATGAAAGATTTGGCCAGCAAATATAAAGTCGTCCGCGATACTTTCGCCGAGGCGGACGTAATTCTTAAAGAAATCGCCGGCACGACTTTGACCGACGTAATCTGGAGCAAAGAAGGCGAAAGCAAAGAAGAATACAAAAAACGCGAAGAGGGCATTAAACAAACTCAAATTACCCAGCCCGCTATTTTGACGGCCAACGTAGCCATGATGAGGCTTTTGTACCAATTCGGCATTAAGCCGGATGTAACCATGGGACACAGCCTCGGCGAATACGGCGCGGCCGTCGCCGCCGGCGTTTTAAGCTTTCCCGACGCAATCCGCGCGGTAACCACCCGCGGCACGGCTATGGCCAACATTAAAGTGCCCGATTGCGGCAAAATGGCCGCGATAGCCGCTTCTGTAGATAAAATCGAACCCGAACTTAAAAAGATTTCAGGATATGTTGCCGTAGCCAATAAGAACTGCCCGACGCAGACGGTAATCGCCGGCGAGAGCAAATCCGTCGACGACGCCGTGGCTTTGTTCACATCCATGGGCATACAGTCTGTTTTGGTGCCGGTTTCACACGCTTTCCACTCCGCGATAGTACGCCCGGCCTCAGCCGTATACAGGGAGTTTTTAAACAGCCTTACCATTAATGCGCCGAAGCTCCCGATAACCTCTAACGTTTCCGCCGATTTCTATCCGTCGGATCCTTCCAAAATAAGGGATATGATGGTGGAGCAGATTATGAGCTCCGTCGAATGGATTAAACAGGTGGAACTTGCATACGCCAGGGGCGTAAGACTTTTTATCGAAGTCGGCCCCAAACGCGTACTCAGCGCTTTTGTAACCAGCACGCTTTCCGATAAAAAAGACATCAGAGTGTTGGCTTCCAACCACCCCAAACGCGGCGGTATTACCGAATTTAACGACCTTATGGCAAACCTCGTCGCCGCGGGCATTTGGATAGACTGGAGTAAAACAGATATGAATAAAGAAGAAACTATATTTAACCCGGCTTTCGTGGCCGCCGCCGGTTTTAAAGCCCCGGCCCAAGAAGCCTCCGCTTCCGTGTGCGCCTGCGCCGCGCCTGAGCGCCAGCTTCAGCACCGCGCACGCCGCCAGGCATTGACACGCCATGTCAAACAGCTTGAGCGCATAGAGCTGGGTGAAGTTCTCCATGTACGATACCAGCGCCATCACAATCAGATACACGC
>NZ_CALGEO010000129.1:0-36961 GCF_937881865.1 Candidatus Proelusimicrobium excrementi | reverse complement strand
TCGAATTAAACCACATAATCCACCGCTTGTGCGGGCCCCCGTCAATTCCTTTGAGTTTTAACCTTGCGGCCGTACTCCCCAGGCGGATAACTTAATGCGTTAGCGTCGGCACGGAAGGGGTCGATACCTCCCACACCTAGTTATCATCGTTTACGGCTAGGACTACCGGGGTATCTAATCCCGTTTGCTCCCCTAGCTTTCGTACTTTAGCGTCAGTAAAGGCCCAGAAGACCGCCTTCGCCACCGGTGTTCCTCCTGATATCTACGCATTTCACTGCTACACCAGGAATTCCGTCTTCCTCTGCCTCACTCAAGAAACCCAGTTTCCGTTGCAGTTTCCGGGTTGAGCCCGGAGATTACACAACAGACTTAAATTTCCGCCTACGTGCGCTTTACGCCTAGTAATTCCGAGTAACGCTTGCCACCTACGTCTTACCGCGGCTGCTGGCACGTAGTTAGCCGTGGCTTATTCACAGGGTACCGTCATTTTTTTCTTCCCCTGCAAAAGAAGTTTACAATCCGAGAACCTTCGTCCTTCACGCTGCGTTGCTGGATCAGACTTCCGTCCATTGTCCAAAATTCCCCACTGCTGCCTCCCGTAGGAGTGGGGCCCGTGTCTCAGTGCCCCTGTGGCCGGTCGCCCTTTCAGGCCGGCTATCCGTCGTCGCCTTGGTAGGCCGTTACCCTACCAACTAGCTGATAGACCATAAGATCGTCTGTGAGCGAAAAACCTTTAATAAAAAAGTGATGCCACTTCTCTATATTATGGGGTATTAGCTAACCTTTCGGCCAGTTATTCCCCGCTCTCAGGTGGATTCCTTATGTATTACTCACCCGTCTGCCACTAGAATTACAAATGTATTGCTACATCTATAATCCCCGTTCGACTTGCATGTGTTATGCACGCAGCCAGCGTTAACTCTGAGCCAGGATCAAACTCTCCATTAAAATTGAAGATGTTTAAACAGGTTTCCCTATTTAAGCATCCGCAACGCTTAACGAAGATTTGTTGACTTTTGACTCTTTCTTTACTTTTTTACTTCTAGAATTAAACGTTGACCTATATATAGGTATATATATAAGCTCTTGTTTGAATGTTACTTGATTAGTCGATATACACTCGCGTCTATATCTCCGCCTCAAGTTGCCCATTCGCACATTTGCGATCAAATTTTCAGAGAGCGAAATTTCCTCGTTTGCTTTCTCTTTCAAGAAGCAAATCGGAAATTTTGTCTTCTTTCCTGCAGCCGTTTCTAGGCTACATGAATTATTCTATTAAATCTTTTTAAGTCTGTCAAGCCTTTTTTTAAACTCGACTTTTTCTTTCGGCTTATTTCCTTAAGCCTTTAGTGACTACTCTTCTATTAAAACAAATTTAATACTTCGTGTCAACTACTTTCTTTAATAACTTAAAATCGGTACTTATTTAAAGATCACTTTTTCTTGACTACCCTTTTATTTAATCATTTATTTTTAAAGTTGTCAAGCTTTTTTAAAACTTTTTTCGCGACTCCTGCCACGACCTTCTTGATTTATTTTATCATTATTCTCTTTTTCTTGTCAAGAGGTCTTTGACCGCCGTCTCTGCGCGCCCTCTTCCGGGCTCTCGCTTTCTATATTCTTATTTTACTTATATTATTACCTACTTGTCAATACTTTTGTAAAATCTCCGACGGGAGAAGAAACTTATAAAAAACTATCTCAACTCGGCAAAACTTTGCTAAAATCTGATTATGAACATGGACGAATTACTTAAAAGTACAGCGCGAACTTTATACCTGAGCGCAAAATTCATGCCTAAAAATATGGGCGGGACTTTTTCCTGCGCGTATTTAATATGCCGCGCCGCCGACAGTATAGCCGACACGGATTTAATAAGTGTAGATAAAAGAATAAAAATTATACACGATTATCCGAAAATGGTTGAAACAAACGACGAGGGCCTGCTTCAAGAATTTAAAAAAGCAATACCCGAAAAGAACAACTTGCATGAAAACGAACGCGTGCTTTTGGAACATATTGATATTTGTCTTGAAGCTTTCAAAAAGCTATCCCCTTTACATAAAAAAATTACTTTGAACGTCGTAAACGCAGTATGCAAAGCAATGCAATGGGATTTATCTTATTTCCCGGAAAGCGAAAGCGGTTTGCTGAAAGCTTCCCCCAGCTCCGCCAGGACGGAGCTTTACTGCGAGCATATGGGCGGAGAACCGGGCATATTTTGGGCGAAGCTGCTACTTAACGGAAAAGAGGACAGCGCTTTCACGGAAAACGGCAAAAAAATAGGTATGGCCCTGCAAATAACAAATATATTAAGAGACTTGCCGCAAGATATAAAAATAGGACGCATTTATTTGCCGCTTACGGATTTAACCTCAAATGATTTAATGCCTCAGGATTTGCTGGAAAAGAAAACATACAAGAAGCTTAAACCTATAATATTCAAGTGGATTAACTGGGGCGTAGATAATTTGGAGAACGCAAAAGCTTTTATGAGTGGCATACCCCGACGGAAGTTCTTTTCCCGCGCGGCGGTTGCCTGGCCCGTGCTTTGGAGTTTTGATACGCTTTTGCTTTTGGCTTCCTGTAAGAATTTGCTGGATAAAAACAAAATACAGAAAATTCCGAAAAAAACTATTCACCTGACCATGCTGGCCAGCCCCTTATATTGCTTCAGCAACAAAGTGTTTGCCAAATTGGTTGATAAAAAAGCCGCTCTTGTAAGGGAACAAACAGGCAGATAGAAAATATTTTGCACTAAAAAACAGCCGCTTTAAAGCGGCTGTTTTTAATTACTCTTCAATTTTAAGCATTGCTATAAAAGCTTCCTGCGGGATATCCACCGCACCGATGCTCTTCATTCTCTTTTTGCCTTCTTTTTGCTTTTCCAAAAGTTTGCGCTTTCTGGTAATATCGCCGCCATAACATTTGGCGATAACGTCCTTGCGGTAGGCCGGGATAGTTTCGCGCGCGATAATCTTACCGTTGACGCGGGCCTGTACGGCGACTTCAAACTGCTGGCGGCCGATAAGCTCCTTAAGTTTTTCACAAAGAAGCCTGCCGCGCGTAACGGCTTTATCCTTATGCGTTATTACGGACAGAGCGTCCACCGGGGAACCGTGTATCAAAATTTCCATTAGAACCACGTCGGCGCTGCGGTATTCGTCAATCTCGTAATCAAAGGAAGCATAACCCTTGGAAACGGATTTTAATTTATTGTAAAAATCAATTACCATTTCCGCCATAGGCATATAATAGTTTATCATGACGCGCTGGCTGGAAAGATGATCCAAGCTGATGAAAGTTCCGCGCTTTTCTTTAAGCAATGTCATAACGCCGTCCATATACGCTATCGGCGTAACTATTTTTATTTTTATGGTGGGCTCTTTAATGTCGATAATATCACCGTAAGGCGGAAAATTGGCCGGATTATCAATCCATTTATAGCCGTCGCCGGCGTCGGCCAAAGCCGCAAGTTCCTGCGGGTGCGTCTTACGGGAAATAAATTTTACCTGATAAATTACGTTCGGGCTCGTTGCGATAAGGGAAAGACCGAATTCCCTTTCCAATCTTTCTTTTACGATTTCTATATGCAAAAGACCCATAAAGCCGAGGCGGAAACCGAAGCCCAAAGCTTTTGAAGTTTCACTCTGATAGCTGAAAGAAGAATCGGACAAATTCAACTTTTCAAGCGCGGTTCTTAAAAGCGGATATTCCGTGGATTCTATCGGGAAAATACTTGCAAACACCACCGGTTTTACTTCGCTGTAGCCGTGCAAGGGCTCCGCTGCGGGATTATCCGCAGTGGTTATTGTATCGCCGACTTGCACCTGATGTATATCTTTTATCCCGGCTATGACGTACCCGACTTCGCCGCTTTGAAGGCCGGCGCATTTTTCCAGCTTAGGCGTCATTATGCCGACTTCTTCAATCTTTGAGCTGAAGCCGGAAGCCATAAGCTTTAAGGTTTGCCCGGCTTTTATCTTGCCGTCAATCATTCTGACGTACACGATTACGCCGCGGAAAGCGTCATAATAAGAATCGAAAATCAAAGCTCGCGCCGGAGCGTTGACCTCGCCCTTGGGGGCGGGGATGTCTTCGACAATTCTTTCAAGCAGATGATCTATGCCGAGGCCTGTTTTGGCGCTAACGCGCTCTGCCGTAATAGGATCTTTAAGAACTTCCCAAAGCTGCTCTTCGGAGATGTCGGCGTCGGACTGATTCAAATCAACTTTATTAATCACGGGAATGATTTTTAAGCCCAAACTCTGCGCCAAATGAGCGTGCGCCACCGTCTGAGCTTCAACCCCTTGCGAAGCGTCAACCAGTAATAAAACGCCCTCGCAGGCGCGCAGAGAACGCGCGACTTCGTAAGAAAAATCCACGTGGCCCGGCGTGTCAATCAGATTTAAAATATAATCTTTATATTTTATCCTGACGGCCTTGGCCTTAATCGTTATGCCTCTTTCGCGTTCAAGATCCATACCGTCTAAAAGCTGCGCCGTCATTTTGCGCCTGGGCACGGTGCCGGTATCTTCCAAAATCCTGTCTGAGAGAGTTGTCTTGCCGTGGTCTATATGGGCTACTATTGAAAAGTTGCGAATCTTGTTCATTGCTTATATTTTATCAAATTTGTCCGTCATATTTCCCGTTAAAGAAGAAACGGGCGCAAAAGCACGCCGCGCCGCGCGGAAAGGATTTAAAGAGAATAGTCTTCCCGAAGAGTTTTTATTTCTTCGGAACTTGTGAGAAGCATTGCCGCCTGGGCCAAATCGGCGCAGGCTTCAAAATTTAAACCTCTCAATGTGCTTTTTATTCTTAAAAACATTCTGGGAGAAAGAGATAAAATATCCACACCCAAGCCGACCAAGAAAGGTATCATTTCAGGGTCCGAAGCCATTTCCCCGCATACGCTGACAGGCTTGCCCTTTTTGCGGCAGCCTTGTATTATAAAGTTTATGGTCCTGAGTACGGCGGGATGATAAGGATCGTACAGCTCCGCAACCTCCTGATTGCCCCTGTCGACGGCTATCAAATATTGTATAAGATCGTTGGTGCCGATTGAAATGAAATCCACCTCCGGCAAAATGCCGTCTAAACTTAATGCGGCGGAAGGCACTTCTATCATCGCGCCAAGCATAATGGGACGGCGCGGAATTATACCGGAATCTTCCGTTTCTTTCAGGACTTGTTTTAATGCGGCTTTGACTTCCCGCACCTCTTCCACGGAAGACACCATGGGTATCATTATTTTTACGGAAGCGTCAACCTCCGCGGAGGCCCGGACTATCGCCCTAAGCTGGGTGTACAGAAGTTCCGGATATTTAAGAAAAAGCCTTATGCCGCGGCAGCCCATAAAAGGATTGCTTTCCTTCTCCCTGCGGCCCAAACCGAGCTGAGTTATTTTATCGCCGCCCAAGTCCGCCAGCCTGATCGTTACAGGCCTTTTATCAAAACGATGAGCGGTTTTTTTATAGATTTGATATTGCTCGTCTTCCGACGGGGGATCAAACCTGTCCATATAAATAAATTCCGTTCTTAAAAGGCCAAGACCGTCGGAGCGGAAAGCGTCCCATGCTTTAAAATCCCGGCGGGGATCATAGTTGATATAGAGCGAAACTTTATGGCCGTCCGAAGTTTCATTGGGGAGCGGACTTATTTGTTTTAAAGATAGTTCCGCTTCGTCTATTTTTATCTGCTCTTCCTTATATTGTTTTAAAATTTTAGGTTCGGGATTGATGAGGATAAGGCCGGTTTCGCCGTCTAAAATTATTAAATCGCCGTCTTTAATTTGGCTTGATGCGTCGGAAAGACCGACGACGGCCGGCATTTGCATACTTTGAGCCAAAAGCGCCGTATGGCTGGTTTTGCCGCCTATATCCGTTGCAAAGCCCAGTACGTTCTTGCCTTTTAAATTTATAGTGTCGGAAGGAAACAAATTATGCGCGATTATTATTGAAGGTTCTTTTATGCCGGAAAATTTATTTTGTTTCTTTTTTGTAAGATTTTCAAACAACCTTTTCGCTACGTCGGCCAAATCATATTTGCGCTCGCGGAAAAGCTCGTCTTTTAAAGATTCGAAACGGGCCGTTATTTCCTTGGCGGCGCAGGAAAGAGCATATTCCGCGCTGATTTGCTCCTTCTCAATTTTATTTTTTACGGAAGAAATTAAAAGAGGATCTTTTAAGATAAGTTTATGCGCCGCTATAAGCTTGGCGTATTTACTGCCGAACAAACTTTTTACCTGGGCTTGGCTTGCCTCTAAATCGGCCATGCTCTTTTCCACCGCTTCTTCAAAACGGCGCAGCTCCCAGCCGATATTCGTCGGGGGAATGTGCTTTTTTTCTATGACCGTATTATCCGGCTTAACCAAATAGGCCGGGCCTATGGCTATACCGGGGCTGGCCGCTATGCCTTTGACTATTATCATTCTTCCTCAAAAATTTTTGAAAATACCGCTTTGAGCCCGTCTAAAGCGGAGGCTTCGTCCTTCCCGTTTACGGAAAGTTCCACGTCGCTGCCCTGTTCCGCCGCAATCATCATTATGCCCATAATGCTCTTGGCGTTTACTTCCATGCCGTCTTTTGAAATAAATATCTCGCTTTGGTATTTGCCGGCCTCCTGCGCTATCATTGCCGCGGGACGGGCGTGTATTCCCAATCTGTTTTTTATTTCTATTTTTTCTTTAATCACAAGATCTCCGTTTTATGCCAAAAAAGCCGCTATGCCGAATACCAACGTCGCTATAAGATAAAGAAATATATTCGGTATATTCAATTTGCGCATAAAGATGCTTAATATCAAAAAAGCGGCCAAAAGCGATATTCGCGCGATAGAATCCGGATCCATGGGAGAATTGCGGAACCTGATATATACGGCGTAAAAAATTACGAATATCACCAACACCTGGCCGAGCAATTTAAGAAAACCGATTGTTTTGTTCCAATTTAAATTGATAAGGCCGTAAAAATTATCTTCGCTGCCAAGGTAACTGTCCTTAAGCCCTTTAAAACGTATGAAGAGCGAAGGTATATTGTAAATAAGCAAAGAACCGGCCAGAGCCAAAAGCGCGGCGACGAAACTTTGCTCCGTAACGACGTCGTCGCGGACCATGTCGACTTGACCGACAAATAAAATAACGAAACAGAAAACCAGCGAAAGAGGTTTTAAAACCGCCCAAAACAGTCTGTCGCCTATCGAAGCGGCGGTATTGGCGGTGCTGGCGCGGATTATGCGCCATTCGCGTTCTTCTTCAAGAAGTTCATCCCCCTCCAAACCGGCCAGTTTTTCTTCCTGTTTTATCATGGCGCCTATGCTGTAAACGCTCATGGAAGGGTGGCTGTTGAATGTTTCCAAATTGCGGGCTTTGGCGCGCAAATATATCGCGGGCCTGTTTTTGTAAAGACGTTTTAAAACGGGCTCCATAATATAAAGCATGCCGACGTTCTGCAAACGGGCGAAGTTCCAATACCCCTGCAATAAAAATGTCCTTAAAAATATTCCTAATTTGTTTTGCATAAAATTAATCCGATTTGGGCTTCGCGCTGAAAGACAGCAGCAAACCGGTCAGCCCTATCCAAGGCACCACAAAATATGAAAACTTAAAAGCCATGTGCAAATGCTCGGGTATTTTTGCGCTTATTCCGCCGAATACCGGGCCGATTACGCTTACGCATACCAATAAGAAAGCATAAACCGCCAAAAATTGCAAAAGCAGGCTTTGAAACAAAACACAAGCTGCGGTGGTTTTATTTTCTTTCAAAGCCTTTTCCTGCTGAGGAAGTATCCTGGCGCGAAGACGTCTGAGTTCCTTTTCCGCGAAAGAAAACGCCAGACCGCCTATTATACCGACGAAGAACGCGAAGTAAATATCCACTTTAAAAAACTGCGCCATTATAACCGCGACGCCGCAGCTTACGGCACCGCTCGGGGGAACTACGCCGCCTATCGGCATAAAATCAAGATAAATAAGTTCCGTAAATATGCCCAGCTGCAAACCCAAAAAGAAATTGCCGCTTAAAAGGCCGATGATACTGCCAGCCACCGTAGGCCTTGAAATAAGCACTTGGCCCAGATAGGTGGTATCAAGCTCGATAAATGCCAAAACGGCGCATATAAGCAGAAGTTCCGCCATTAAAACAACCTCGTTTTTAAAGACGTGGGCAAGGTTTTTAAAATGAAATCCACGCCGGTTTCTTCATACATTTGTTTAAGCAGGGAATATTCGTCGGCAGACAAAAACACGCCTTGCGAATATTGCTTTTTGCTTTCCTCGTACTTGGTGTTGCCGATAATAACTTCCTTAAGTTTAACCCCTGCGGACGCAAGCCGCGACAAAGAAGATACGTCCTCCACAAGAACCAAAGCTTTGCCTTGGGCTTCCCCGAGCAAATAAGACGCGGCGGCTGAAGGCTCCATAACCTGCAGAGCATATTCCTGAGGAAGGCTCATTCTCATCATTTTGCCCATGAGCCTGCTTGAAGCGGCCGTATCGGAAACCACCACCACTTCCTTTACCGACAGAGAAGGCAGCCATCCCTGCACCACTTGCCCGTGGATTAACCGGCTGTCGATTCTGATAAGGGCTATTTCCATTTATTTTACACTCTCCGTCGCATTAAAAACGGCGCGCTTGCCGTCTTCCACGGCTTTGTCCGCCAAAGCGTGAAGGCCGAGCCTGGATATATTGTTAAGGACGGCCAAAAGCATATTTAAATTAAGCCCGCATACAACGCGAACATTGCCAAGCCCGTTCGTGCAAGATAAAGCCATATTGCAAGAACTGCCGCCGAAAGTATCGGCCAAAACCAAAACCTCGCCGTCTTCGGCCAAGGCTTTTATTTCCGCGCCGATTTTTTCGAGATCGGCTTTGCCGCTGACGCTGTACGCCCGAACCGAATTTTGCTCAAAACAGCATATGCCTGAGGCTGTTTCCAGCAAAGCCGGCGCAAGCGGACCGTGGGCAACCAATATTATTTTTACCATGTTTCCTTCTTAATTATATTAATATCGCGGTGGAACTCCGACACTTTAAAACCTTTCTCCCTTAAAATTTCCGCAAGGGAATGCGCCATAAAAACGCTTCTGTGTTTGCCGCCGCTGCATCCTACGGCTATCGTAAGATAAGATTTGCCTTCCTTTATGTATTTAGGCACCAAATAAACAACTAAATCCATAAACTTTTTAAGAAAATTTAAAGCGTGCGGAGATTTTTTAATATAGTCCTGCACTTCTTTATCAAGGCCGGTTTTCTCCCTAAGGGCCGCGACATAGTAAGGATTTTTTAAGAAGCGTACGTCCATAACCAAATCCGCTTCCATGGGCAGGCCGTGCTTGTAACCGAAAGAAACGACGGAAATGTTCATTTCCTGAGTGCGTTTGATTTCCAAAAGTTTGGAAATTTTTTCTTTAAGTTCGCCCAAAGTCAAATTGCTGGTGTTGATTTCGGTATCGGCAAGCTGTTTTATGGGAGCCAAAAACTGGCGTTCTTTTGCCAGGGCCGTCAAAAGCTGTTCCTGCAAAGGATGTTTGTGTTTGGTTTCTGAAAAACGCCTTACGAGAACGTCATCCGACGCTTCCAAAAAAAGAAGTTTCGGCTCAAAACCCTGACGGCTGATGGACTTCATAACGCTTGGAAGGCTTTTTAAGCTTTCTCCTTCCCTGATATCTATGCCGAGGGCGATATTATCCCAAGTGCCTCTGTCTTTTATATGTTTGCTGAAATTGGCGAAAAGGGCCAAAGGCAAATTATCCACACAGTAAAACCCGAAATCCCCGAAAATCTTTAAAGCCTGGGTTCGTCCCGCGCCGGAAATACCGGTAATAATAAAAAATTTGCCTTTTTTATTTTGTTCCATTTTTGCCGCCTTTCATTTTTTCAAGCAGTTTTTTGTTAAATTCCTTGGCCGAACTTATACCCTGCCCTTTAAGACGCTGGTTCAAAGCCGCCACTTCTATCAATACCGCAAGGTTGCGCCCCGGGGTTACGGGAATGGTAAGGGAGTTTATTTCCACCCCCAAAATATTACTGCGCTGCTGTTCTATGCCCAAGCGGTCAATCTCGCCGGTGGGGGCTACAAGATTGACTTCCATTTCTATCGCAGTGCTGTCCATGGCCGCGCCTACGCCGAATAAAAGCCCTATATCCAAAATGCCCAAGCCGCGCACTTCCATATAATGCTTAAGCATCGGAGGACATGAACCTATTAAAGAATGTCCGCGACGCCTCTGTATTTCCACAACGTCGTCGGCCACCAAAATATGCCCGCGCTTAATAAGTTCCAAAGCGCATTCGCTTTTGCCTATGCCCGCGTCCCCGCGTATAAGCACGCCCATGCCGGAAACTTTTACAAGTACGCCGTGGACATGAGTTCTGGGGGAAATGCAATCATCCAAATAAGCTATAAGCTCCGATACGAAAGTGGCCGTATCAAGGCAAGTGCTCAAAAGGGGAAGCTTTTCCTCCTTACAGGCCTGCTTTATGCCCGGAAGGACTTTCATTCCGGCCGTTACCACAACGCAGGGAACCTGCCCCGCTTTAAACATCTTTTTTAAATTGGCTTTTAACTTTTTATAAGACAGTTTGGCGCAGAAAGCGTATTCCCCGCGGCCCATTATTTGCACGGCTTCCGCGCGGAAATTTTCCAAATGACCGTCAAGGGCGAGGCCCGGCCTGTTTATGCTGGGCTTGATTATTTCCCTGTTGATATATTCCCGGCCGCACAAAAGCTCGAGGCTTAATTCCTGCCCCTTGTCCTCGAGCATTTGCGCGACTGTTATAGAACGGGCGAATTCCGGCACGATACCACCTTTTATTTGGCTTTTACGGGCTGGATAAGGCCGTAAGTGCCGTCCAATCTCTTGAAAATAAGGTTGATTTGTTTGGATTCTTCGTCCATGAACATCCAGAAAGTATAGCCGAGCCTTTCCATTTCATAGGCGGCGTCTTCGGGGTTCATCGGATGGACTTCAACCTGTTTGATTACAGAAAATTTAACATCGTTCTGCGGAGCGAATACCGCGCCGTAATAGGAGGCCAAATCTTCCTTAACAGCCGTTTTTTTGCTTTGTACGGCTTTGCCTTTGGTCTTCCTGACCTGGGCTTCGATTTTAAGAATCGTACCGTCGATAGCTTTATACAAATCTTCTTCTATTGATTTGCCGGTAAATTTCTTTTTGCCGGAATGAACGGTAAGCTCGGCCCTTTGGTTGATTTTCTTGTCCACGCTTAAAACTATTTCGGCCCAGGCGGATTCATCAAAAAACTTATCAAGTTTGTCCACTTTTGAAGTGGTATAATCTTTAATCGCCTGCGTAAGCTTAATGTTCTTGGCTGTAATTTTGAGTTTCATAATTTCCTCCAGTTTTACCCTCGGGCTTTGCCCGTGTGCTTATTAAATCATTTGTTAGACATGCTGTCAACGGCAATCTTGACGAATGCGGCCGGCGAAATCAGGCCCTATTGCCCGCGTGCGCCGCTTAATACTTTCAGCTTTCCGGGACATATTTCTATTTCAAGAATGTCTTTTGCGGTTTTCGGTTCTCCGTCAATGTGATAGGCGAAGACGCCTTCAAGCTCTATCTTTGCGCTTCTTATCTTATAAGTATCGGCAATACTTACGATTTTGCAAGACGGAAAGAAAAACGACGAAAGCCCCAAAAGCAATTTAAAAATATTCGTTTTTTTGATAACCGTCATATCCAAAAAACCGTCGGAAAAAGAAGCCGCCGGCGCTATTATGAAATTGCTTCCGTACTGACGGCCGTTCGCGAACACCAAAGATATGGCTTTAAAGAGATATTCCCCGGCGTCGGTTTTTACTTTCAAAGACGGGGCTTTATACTTAAAAAAAGACTGCGCGCCTATCTTAAAATAAGGCCATTTTCCCCTTTTGCCGGAAGCGCCCAAAGCGTCAAATTTAAGCGCGATGTCCGCCTCGATGCCTACCCCAGCCAAGTTGATAAAATATTCCCCGTTCGCGCGGCCCAAATCGTATGTTTTTACAGAGAAGTTTTTTAAAGCGCGGACTCTTTCTTCAAGCGCGCCGAGCGGGCAGCCGAGCTCCCGCGCAAGGCCGTTGCCGCTGCCCAAAGCGATAACACCCAAAGCCGTTTGCGTACCGGCGAGGCTTTGCACGGCTTCGTTAATGGTGCCGTCCCCACCGGCGACTATAACCTTTTCCGCGCCTTCCGCGGCGGCTTTCGCGGCAAGTTCGCTTGCATGGCCTTTATATTCCGTAAAAAGAATTTCGGCCTGCGGAACATGTTTGTTTATTAAAAATTTTAAATTTGATCCGCCGAGTTTTTTACCCGATTTAGGATTGATTATAAACACGGTTTTCATTCTGGTACGCCCCTTACTAATATGATATACTTTATAATATTTTGAGGTAATTTATAATATGAAAAGCCAAAATGTAAGAAGTAGTTTTTTAAATTATTTTCACAAGAAGGGCTTACCGATAATAGAATCAAGCTCTCTTATCCCCCACGGGGACCCGACGCTTTTATTCACTTCCGCGGGAATGGTTCAATTCAAACCGAACTTCCTCGGGCTTAAAAAAAATCTTAAAAATGCCACAACTTCCCAAAAATGCCTCAGGACTACGGACATCGACAATGTCGGTTTTACAAAAAGGCATTTGACTTTCTTTGAAATGCTGGGGAACTTTTCCTTCGGCGATTATTTTAAAAAAGAGGCCATAGCTTGGGCTTGGGACTATCTTACCAATGAACTTAAAATGGATAAAAGCAAGCTTTACGTCAGCATTTACAAAGGAGGCATAGCCCCCAGGGATGAAGAAGCTTATGAAGCTTGGTCCAAAATAATAGACAAAAGCCGCATTTATGAGTTTGACGAAGCCGACAACTTTTGGACTATGGGCCCCACAGGCCCTTGCGGCCCGTGTTCGGAAATTTATTACGATTTCGGCGAAGACAAAGGCTGCCCCAACTGCGCCAAAAACGGCATAGCATGCAACTGCGGCAGATATGTGGAAATATGGAATTTGGTTTTTACCCAGTTCAACCGTTTGGAAGACGGCACCCTTGAAAAATTGCCGCAAAAGAACATCGACACCGGCATGGGCCTTGAAAGGCTTTGCATGGTTATGCAAAACGTCGACAATCCCTTTGACACCGATTTGTTCACGCCCATAATAGACCAAGCAAAAAAGATACTGGCAATAACCGGCAAGAACCCGGCGGAAGTTTCCGCGTTAAGAATAGTTGCCGACCATGTGCGCGCTTCAAGCTTTTTGCTTTCCGAAGGCGTTTTGCCTTCAAACGAAGGGCGCGGATATATTTTGCGCCGCCTCATAAGGCGCGCCGCGCGCTACGGGAAACTGCACGGAAGAACACAGCCGTTCCTCCATATGCTTGTGCCCAGCGTTTTAGAAATTTATAAAGATATTTATCCGCAGCTTTTAACCGGCGCGAACCATATCATATCGGCTTTGAAAGCGGAAGAAACCGCTTTCTTTAAAACCTTAAACGACGGCGAACAAAGACTGCAGGAAATAATCAAAAACAATCCGGCGGAACTTTCCGGCGAAGAAGCTTTCAACCTCTACGAAACTTACGGCTTTCCTTTGGAGCTTACCAAAGAAATCTTGGCCGAAAAGAATATAAAACTCAACGAGAAAGGTTTTTTTGAAGCTCAGAAAACCGCAAAAGAAAATTCCCGCGCTTACGCAGACGAGTTTGAAAAAGAAAAAGTGCTCGTCATGCAGCAGCTGGAGGGATCTTTGCCCGCGACCGAGTTTACCGGTTATGAAACTTTAACACAACAGGCGGAAATTTTGGCTTTGCTTACCAAAGATTACAAAATTACGGACAAACTTGATAAAGAAGGTTTTGTAATTACAGATAAAACCAGTTTTTACGCTCAGTCCGGCGGACAAGTGGGCGATATCGGCGCGGTAGAAGTCCAAGGAGAAGTAACCGCGCGCGTAAGCGATACCCAAAAACCGATTGAAAAAATTTATTTGCACAAAGTAAACATTATCAAAGGCGAACTCAGGAAAGGACAGAAAATTACGCTTGCGGTGGATCAGGTGGCAAGATTTAAAGCCGCCGCAAACCATTCCGCAGTACACGTGTTAAACGCCGCATTAAGAAAAATCCTGGGCGACGAAGTGCATCAGGCAGGTTCTTTCGTTTCGCCGGAAAAACTCCGCTTTGACTATACCATTTCCACGCCGCCCACCCCGGCACAGCTTTTATCCGTATGGGGCGTAGCCAACAGTATAATCGAACAAAATCTTAAAGTGGAAACGCAGGTGCGCCCGCTTAAAGATGCAAAAGAACTCGGCGCGACGGTGCTGCTCGGCGAAACTTATGCCGACCCGGCCAGATTCGTTTTAATGGCAAAAGACGGTTTTAAAGATCCTTTAAACCGCGCCAGCCTTGAGCTTTGCGGCGGTACGCACGTAAAAAGCACGGGCGAAATAATGAATATAAGGATTTTAAGGGAAAGCGCGGTTTCCGCGGGCGTCCGCCGTATTGAGGCCGTAGCGGGATTAAGCGCGATTGAACATTTAAAACACGTCGCAAACACCGCGATGCTGCTTTCAAAAATGTTAAACACTTCCGTCGACGACTTGGCGAAAAAAGTGGAAAGCATGCTGAACTTGGAACAGGAACTTAAGAAGGAAGTGGCCGAACTTAAACGCAGGCTTTTAAGCGGTGCCGATAAATCCGCCCAATGCGATTTAACTTTGAAAGACGGTACGCAGCTGACCGCTTTTAACGCGGAAAACACCGAAATAAAAGAACTTAGAACCCTTGCCGACAATATGGCGGATAAGAATAAAGGCAAAGTTATTTTGATTTCGGCCGACAGGGACGGCAAAAAATCTTTCGTCGTGAAAAGCTTTAAAGGAGGGCCCGACGCCAACAAAACGGCTAAAGCCGTGGCGGCCGCAATAAACGGACGCGGCGGCGGAAAGCCCGATTTCGCCCAAGGCGGCGGAGAAGCCTGCCCGTGGGAAGAATTTATTAAGAAGATTAAAGAAATTTAATTTTTTTGATATAATTTATTAAAGCGAAATAAAAATAAAATTGTTTGTAGATGTACGAATTATTTTGCTATAATAAATTATCCGGTTTTTAAGAAACGATAAAACCAGAAAGGTTTTATCCGGCTTTAAAAATCATACAGATTTTAGAGGAACGGTTGGGTGGCTGAGCGGTCAAAAGCAACGGTCTGTAAAACCGTCGGGCGTGCCCTACATAGGTTCGAATCCTATCCCAACCATTCCTCTTTTTTAGCTTAGAAAGCCGGCGCGCAGTGGTAGCGCGGGCGCAAAAGCGCAAATTTATGTGAAATTAATAGGACCCGAGTCAAATCCTATAAAACACAAAGGTACAAAATGAGCAAAACATACTTACCTTCCGTTCAGGAAGCCGAAGCAGGAAGAAAATGGCATCATATTGATGCTACCGGCAAGACCCTCGGCAGGCTCGCTACTCAGTTGGCGGTTTACCTCATGGGCAAACATAAAAGAACTTTTACCCCCAATATGGACTGCGGGGATTTCGTAGTCGTTACCAATGCCGGCAAAATCAAAGTAACCGGGAAAAAAGCTGAAGAGAAAGTTTATTTCTCCCACTCCGGCTACGCGAAAGGCGCTAAAGAAGTTCCTTTCAAAAGGCAGATGGAAAACAACGCCGCGAAAGTTATCGAGCTCGCCGTTTACCGCATGCTCGACAATAACAAACTTCGCGCCAAAAGAATGAAAAGACTTAGAATTTTCAATGGCGAAGAGCATTCTTTTGCCGAAAGGTTCTCAAAATAAAAGGTGATTTTTATGGAAACCAAACAGATTAAAACCGGTAGAAGAAAAACTTCCGTAGCTCAGGCCGAGCTCGTGAAAGGTTCCGGAAAAGTAATTATCAACACCAAAACGTTGGAAGACTATTTCCGCGGATGTCCCAGATATCAGGACACCGTCCTCGCCCCGCTGAGCGAAATCAAAGCCGAAAAAGAATTTGACGTAAACGTTAAAGTTTCCGGCGGCGGTATCGCCTCCCAGGCCGGCGCAATACGCCACGCCATAGCGAGATCACTCGCTGTACTCGGCGAAGACAATAAAAAATCCATGAAAAAGGCCGGATTCCTTACCAGAGACCCCAGAATGGTCGAAAGAAAGAAACCGGGCCAGCCCAAAGCGAGAAGACGTTTCCAGTTCTCCAAACGTTAATTTGGGATTGGACAAATTTAACCCCCGGTTCGCCGGGGGTTTTTTATTAGTTACCCGCCAAGTAACGCAGACCCCGCCGAGAAACAGACGAACAAAAACGCGCAGGGAAATATTTTATTTTGGGCGGTGCAAAAACTTGTACCGGACAACAATCAACAGGGCGCGATATCAATACTTCCGCCGATACGTAACACTTTAGGCAAAATAATAAAACTTAAGGCTGGAGAAACGGCCTTTAGGCCAAGGCGGAAACTCCCCCGCAAAACTCCAAATGAAGAGTTAAAAAACATCATAAAATTTAAACCTCGCATAAACCGCCGTTGAACTAGTGTTTGGGCGGACTAATTTTCTATAATAATATTATGATTGAAGAACTTAAAAACAAACTGAATTTAATAGAAACAAATTACACATCAAAAATACAAGCCTGCAAAAACGTTAAAGATTTGCAGGATTTGCAAGTCGCCGCGATAGGACGCAAAGGCGAACTTACCGAACTTTTAAAAAGCCTCAAAGATCTTTCTTTGGAAGAGAAAAAAATCTTCGGCCCTTTGAGCAATGCTCTTAAAATAAAATTATCCTCTTTGTTTGAAGCAAAAAACGCGGAACTTGAAAACGCCGCCATTAACGAAGAGCTAAACAAAACCGATTTGGATTTAACTTTACCGGCTTTCCCGTTCAACAAAGGCGGAAGGCACCCACTCGCCATAGCGCAGAAAAGGATGACGGACATTCTTTCAAAGCTCGGCTTTATTTGGGCGCACGGGCCTTTTATTGAAGACGAATATCACAATTTTGACGCTTTGAATATTCCCGCGCATCACCCAGCAAGGGATATGCAGGACACCTTCTTTATTAAAAACCCCCATAAAAGCGATTTCGTGTTAAGAACGCATACTTCCGGCGTACAGATACGCACCATGCAGAAACAGAAACCGCCGATACGCATTATGGCGCCGGGGCGCGTATTCCGCAAAGATTCTTTGGACGCTACGCACAGCCCTGTGTTTCATCAGATAGAAGGCTTGTATGTAGATAAAAACGTAAGCCTGGCGGATTTAAAAAGAGATTTAACCGTATTTATGCAAGGTTTGTTCGGCAAAAAAGCCGAAGTTCGCTTCCGCCCCTCTTTCTTCCCGTTTACGGAACCCAGCGTGGAAGTGGACGTTAAATGCGTGTTCTGCGAAGGGAAAGATAAAAACTGCCCGGTATGCAAAGGCTCCGGCTGGAAAGAAATGATGGGGGCCGGCATAGTGCACCCGAACGTCCTCAGAAACTGCCAAATCGACCCGGAAGTTTACAGCGGATACGCTTTCGGCATGGGTGTGGAAAG
The DNA here is from genome assembly GCF_937881865.1 of Candidatus Proelusimicrobium excrementi. Taxonomy (NCBI): domain Bacteria; kingdom Pseudomonadati; phylum Elusimicrobiota; class Elusimicrobia; order Elusimicrobiales; family Elusimicrobiaceae; genus Candidatus Proelusimicrobium; species Candidatus Proelusimicrobium excrementi. Next base: position 19,426 of record NZ_CALGEO010000129.1, on the reverse strand, counting down.
GCTGGCGATGTTCTCCCTCGGGATAAAAGACATCAGAGCTTTCTACGAAAACGACATAAGAATTTTGGAGCAATTTTAAATGAAAATATTATATTCCTGGCTTAAAGATTTTATTGACTTGGATTTAACGCCCGAAGAATTGGCGAAAAAGCTGACCGTGCTGGGCATGGAAGTTGAAGAGATTAAAAAAACCGGCGCGGATTTTGACGATATTTACGCGGCTAAAATCGTAAAAATAAACGCGCATCCTAATTCCGAAAAACTGCATTTGGTGGATTTGGAAACCAAAGACGGCGCAAAGCGCGTAGTATGCGGGGCACAGAATATAGCAGAAGGACAAACCGTTCCTTTGGCGAACGTAGGCTCCAGGCTTGGCAAAATTTATTTAAAACCGGCGGAAATCAGAGGCGTGGCTTCTGAAGGGATGTTATGCTCCGCGGATGAACTGGGTTTGGCCGCGGAACGCCAAAAAGGAATAATGATTTTATCTTCGGATATTCCCGTCGGTACGGACATAAAAACCCTTTACGGCAAAGCCGACGCTGTTTTTGAAGTTTCCCTTACTCCCAATAGGCCCGATTTGATGAGCCATTTGGGCATAGCGAGGGAACTTAGCGTACTTATGAACCTGCCTCTTAAAAATAAAGAATGGAAACAGGTACAAGGCGAAGGACCGGCTTTGAAAATATCTTTGCACACCGACGAAAGCGGCTGCCCCAGATATGCCGGCAGAATTATAAAAAACGTAAAAAATACGGAGTCCCCGCAGTGGCTTAAAGAAAGGCTTTTGGCTATGGGAGTTAACCCGAAAAACGCCCTTGTCGATATTACCAATTACGTCCTTTTCGAAATAGGCCACCCCATGCACGCTTTTGACCTTAACCACCTTGAAGGCGGAGAAATAAACGTGCGCTGGGCCGAAGAAAACGAGAAATTCCTGGGTTTGGACGACGTCGAAAGAACGCTGACGCCGCAAAACTTAATTATAGCGGACGGCAAAAAAGCCGTGGCTTTGGCCGGCGTAATCGGCGGGAAAGGCGACAGCATTCTGCCGGAAACCAAAGACGTTTTTTTAGAGGGCGCGTATTTCTATCCGCCTTGCATTAACAAAACTTCCAAGAAATTTGCCGTAAGCACGGAAGCTTCCCAAAGATTTGAAAGAGGCGTCGATATTGACACCTGCGTAAAATCCATAGAGATGGCCACCGCGCTTATTTTGGATATTTGCGGCGGCGAACCCGGCGAAATCAACGACGTATATCCCGCGCCTTATAAACCGGCCGCGATAAATTTTAAACCCGAAGACATAGAAAAAATTATCGGCATGGATATAGACCGCGGGCAGCTTAAAGATATTTTTAACAGGCTCGGCGCGGATTTTAAAGCCGAAGGCGAAACCTGGAGTTTTACGCCGCTTTCCTGCCGCAGAGATTTAAACCATAAATGGGATTTGGCGGAAGAAGCCGCCCGTTATATAGGCTTGGATAATTTGGCCGCGGATAATACGGGCGTAACGCACGCTTCTTTATACTTCGGCGAAAACCCTAAAGCCGTAGACTTGGGCGAGAAATTCAGCGAAGCTCTTGCCGGGCTAGGCTTTTACGAATGTAAAAACTTTGATTTCGTTTCCGCAAAAGATTTGGCAAATTTCGGCTACAGCGATAAAACCGCCGTGGAAATTAAAAATCCTTTGGCCGACGGTATGGAATTTATGCGCCCTATGCTTTTGATAAGCTTGCTTAAAAACATTGCTTTTAACCAAAACTTCGGCAGACATGATTTGAGCCTTTTTGAATACGGAAAGACTTTCAATCTGCAAAAAGGGTTCCCGCTTGAAACTTTCGCCCTAAGCGGCGTTATGTGCGGGAAAACCCCCAGAGAAAAGTTTTTTATGACGCCGCAATGCCACGTCGGTTTTTACGGGCTTAAAGGCATAGTAAGCGGTACGCTCAGGGATTTTAAAAACATTTCTTTTAAACCCGCAAAAGCGGCCCCGGCTTATATGCATCCCAAAATTTGCATGGACATTATGCTGGATAATAAAAAGATAGGCTTTTTTGGACAAGTGCATCCGCTCACTCTTAAGGCTTACGGCATTAAACAGGATGTTTACGCCTTTGAGTTTGACGTTAAAAACCTAGAAAAAGTTTTTGACGCTCAGCAATTTAAAAAAGCGGAAGAAATAAGCGCGTTCCCGGCTTCAAAGAGGGATTTGTCGGTGGTACTGGACAAAAACGTTTCTTTTGATTCCGTGCGCGAAGTTCTGAAACAATCCACACCCGAAACGGCTTACCACTTGATAGATTTGTATCAGGGCGATAATTTGCCGCAGGGTAAAAAGAGCATTACTTTAAGCTTTGATTTTATCTCAAAGGAAAAGACCTTAACAGACGCCGAAGTCAACAAAGCCGTGGAAACCGTGCTTGAAGCTTTAAAGAACAAACTCGGCGCGCAGTTAAGATAAATCAATATGGAAGAAGACAAATACAAACAGCTGCATCTTTTAATAGACCGCATTTCCGTAAGGCTTGCGCAGGCCGAAGAGGAAAATATCCTTCTGCAAGCGAAAGTCAGGACTTTGGAATCCAATGTAAAAGTTCTGCAAAGCGCGCAGGTTACGGCGAAGGCTTTAAAAGAATGGAAAGACGTTACGACTTCCATATTAAAAAAACTTTACAATAAAATAGACAGGGAGATTGAGAGGATAGAGCAGCAGTCCTCCTCCCCCGATTTGGGCGGCAAATGAGCAAAAAACAAGAACCCGTTACGGTAACCGTAAAAAGGATAGAACTTGATAATGTTACGCTGGAGGGCTTGGGCCCGCTGGACGTTAACGCCTTAGCCAGGGAAATTGAAAATAAAATGGACCAAATATCCGAAGAAAAACATACCGTAGACACCTTTAAAGTGCTTTTGCACACGGCCTTGTTTTACGCCGCAAAAGTTTACACCAAAAGCAATAACGAAGAACAAAAAAACAAAGCCGGAGAAAAACAGATAGACAGCGCGATAGAAAAACTTACGCTTGCGCTTAACCGTCTGCCGCTTAAATAATTATGCAGGATTTTTTTGAAGAACAAAAACTCGGTAATGTTTTGGCCAATATGCCTTTGGCCGCGCGCCTTGCGCCTAAAAACATAGAAGACTTCGCCGGGCAGGATGATATCCTTGCGCCGGGCAAACTTCTGCGCAGGCTCATTGAGGCCGATAAGGTGCGCTCGGCGGTGTTCTTCGGCCCGCCAGGAGTCGGCAAAACCGCCTTGGCCAGGTTCATAGCCAAAAGCACAAAAGCGCACGTAAGCGAACTTAACGCCGCCGCCGCAGGAGTAGCGGATTTAAAAAAAGTCCTTGAAGAAGCCAAAATAAGGATAGAAAACAATTTTGAACAGAAACGCACTCTGCTGATTTTGGATGAAATACATCACTTTAATAAAACACAGCAGGATGTTTTGCTTCCTTCCGTCGAAAGCGGGCAGATTATACTTATCGGCATAACTACGGAAAACCCTTATTTTTATATCAACAATGCATTGCTTTCAAGATTTTCGGTATTTGAATTTAAGCCTCTCTCCAAAGAACATTTGGCGAAAATTACAAAAAGAGCCGAAAATATAGAAAATTTTAAAATAGACGAAGAGGCGAGGGATTTCCTTATCACTCAGGCAAACGGCGACGCCAGACGTTTCTTAAACGCGCTGGAACTTGCCCTTATAACCACGCCGTACGTAGGCGGACCAAAACAAATCACATTTGAAATCGCCAAAGACTGTATTCAAAAAAGGCATTTGAATTACGATAAAAAAGGCGACGACCATTATGATATTATTTCCGCTTTTATAAAATCCATGCGCGGATCGGACCCGGACGCCGCCGTATATTGGCTAGCCAGAATGCTGGAATCGGGGGAGGATCCGCGTTTTATAGCAAGGCGTATTTTTATCTGCGCCGCGGAAGACGTCGGCCTTGCCGAACCTACGGCCCTCGTTATAGCCGAGGCCGCATTTAAAAGCGCGGAAGTTTTGGGAATGCCGGAAGTGAGGATACCGCTTGCACATGCGGCGATTTACGTCGCCTGCGCGCCCAAATCAAACGCGGCTTATTTGGCCATAGACGAAGCTTTAAACGAAGTCCGCAACGGCCCCAGGCGAGATGTGCCCGTTCACCTTAAAAGCGGCGGCAAAAACCAAGGATACAAATATGCGCACGACTTCCCCAATCATTATGTGGAACAGGAATATATGCCCATGCCTAAAAAATTCTACAAACCTACTTTAATGGGCAAAGAAAAACTTATCAAAGAAAGGCAATTTAATTTGAGGAAGAAAAAATAATGCCGCCCTTTGACGCAAATAAAATCTTCTCCGTAACGGAAATCAGCTTAATCATAAAAGAAATGCTTGAAGGCGTGCTGACCGGGGTGTCCGTGGAAGGCGAAATATCAAATCTGAAAAAAGCCGCCAGCGGACATATTTATTTTGATTTAAAAGACCAAAACGCTCTAATTTCCGCGGTATTGTTTAAAGGCTATGCGCGAGGGGTCAATTTAAAAGAAGGGGATCAAATCCTTGTGCGAGGAGATTTATCCTGTTATATAAAACAAGGACGTTACCAAATTATAGCGCGGGAAGCGGAAGTTAAAACACGGGGAAACCTTTATCTTGAATTTGAAAAACTTAAAGCGAAACTATCCGAAGAAGGACTGTTTGACGAAGACAGAAAACTGCCTCTGCCGCAGTTCCCTTCAAGGATAGGCGTTATTACTTCGCCCACCGGGGCGGCGGTCAGGGATATACTTTCCGTCCTTAAAAGGCGCGGGCGCAATCTTGAGGTTATTATAGCCCCGACGCTTGTTCAGGGGGAAGGATCCAAAGAACAAATAGTAAAAGCTTTGGAAAACCTGCAAAGACTTACTCCGCCGGTTGACGTTATTTTACTGGGACGCGGCGGTGGGAGTATAGAAGATTTATGGAGTTTTAACGAGGAAATAGTGGTGCGCGCAGTCGCCGCAAGCAAGATACCGGTAATTTCCTGCGTGGGGCATGAAACCGATTTCACGCTCACGGATTTTGCGGCGTCTTTGAGGGCGCCGACGCCTTCCGCCGCGGCAGAACTGGTAGTAAAAAACGCTCAGGACACAGCCGAAAAACTGCTTAATTTAAACAAACTTTTGTTGAATTCGCTTGAAATAAAATATCAACGCTTAAAAAGCAGATTTGAACTGGCAGCAAACAGCAAATTTCTTAAAGAGCCGCATTTGTTCTTCGACAGGAAAGAACAGCTGCTTGACGATTTAAAAGAAACGCTTTGTATAAAAATGGACAATTTGACGCGCAGTAAAGAACACTCCTTGGAAACGGCCGTCCAAAGACTTAAATTATTAAGCCCCGAAGCCACCCTGAAACGCGGTTACGCCATAGTGCGCCGCGCGGCTACCGGGGAGGTTGTGCGTTCTTCTTTAAAAGGAGAACGCCTTACCGTGCAGACTTCTTACGATAATTTTGAGGTGGAAACCATATGAACAAAAAAAATACCTTTGAGGCAAAATTAGCCCGCCTCGAAGAAATAGTAAACACTTTGGACAGCGATACTATCGCCTTGGAAGAAAGTTCCAAACTGTTTGAAGAAGGGATAAAACTTTCAAAGGAACTTTCGGAAAAATTAAATGAAGTTAAATTTAAAGTCGACGCTTTGAAAGAAAAAGGGGCGGAATTAGTCTTAGAGCCCTTTGATAAGGAAGAAAATGCCTAAATTACGCTTAGATAACGCTTTGGTGGAACAAGGGCTTGCTTCAAGTAGAAACAAGGCGCAGGCCATAATTATGGCCGGGGAAGCTATGGTTAACGGACAGGTGGAAACGCGCGCCGACAGGAACATCAAACCCGAAGACACCATATCTTTGAAAGAAAAATCCTGCCCGTATGTATCGCGCGGAGGCCTTAAACTGCAAGGCGCGCTGGACGCTTTTAATATAGACGTAAAAGATAAAATTTGCGCGGATATAGGCGTGGCTACGGGGGGGTTCTCCCATTGTTTTCTGCTGAGAGGCGCAAAGGAAGTTTACGGCGTTGACGTAGGCAAAGGCCAAATAGCGAGCGAAATTACCGCTTTTAAAAACTTTTTCTTTCATCCTAATACGAATGCCCGCTACATCAGGCCGGATATGTTCCCAGCCCGTTTTGAGGCGGCGGCCGTTGACGTTTCTTTTATATCGCTTAAAATGATAATGCCGGCTTTATTTTCCTGCATGGCGGATAAAAGCGATATTGCATTCCTGATAAAACCGCAATTTGAATTAAGCCCCAAAGAAGTCCCCCACGGCATAGTAAAAACGGAAGAAAATCGGCAAAAAGCGATAGCTTCAGTAAGGGAGTTTTTTAAAGAAAATCTTGAGCGCCAATTTAACGCGCAAGAAGGCGGATTGATAAATTCCCCCATTACCGGCGTACACGGCAATATCGAATATCTTTGGCATATAAAAATAGGCAAATAATATTTAAGCTTAATGAACCCGGATTTTATCCGGGTTTTATTTTTAAAACATTTAAAACAGACCGGTTTTGCCCTTTTGTAAATGCTTACCTCAAGACTAATACATCAATAATAAACTAAGACTACATTAAAACCGCAAACATCACGACGGGGCAAAAATAATATATGGCCTGTACATAAATTTAATTTGTTACAAAAAAGCCCCGCACCTAAAAGGCGCGGGGCTTATAGCAAAAGAGTTTAACTATGCGTTTACTTTACTGGTATCAACATGTAAACCGGGCCCCATGGTGGAGGATACGGAGATGGTTCTCACGTATAAGCCTTTTGAGGTTGAGGGTTTAACTTTGTTGATTACGTCTAAAACAGCTTTTGCGTTGGTGAACAGTTTTTCGGCATCGAAAGAAGCTTTGCCTACGGGTACGTGTACGATGCCGTAAGCGTCGGCTTTAAATTCGATTCTGCCGGCTTTAAGCTCTTTCACGGCGGTGGCGACGTCAAAAGTGACGGTGCCGGCCTTCGGGTTAGGCATTAAACCGCGGGGGCCCAAGATTTTAGCCGCTTTGGCCAAATCTCTCATGGTGTCCGGCGTGGCAACGAGCACGTCGAAGTCCATTTTGCCCTTTAAGATATCTTCCACCAAATCTTCGCCGCCTACCAAATCGGCCCCGGCTTTCTGAGCATCCTGAGCGTGCTCGCCTTTAGCCAAAACGGCAATGCGTTTGGTTTTGCCGGTACCGTGCGGAAGGACAACCATCGTCCTTACTTGCTGGTCGGATTTTTTGGTGTCTATGCCTAAGCGGACATGCAATTCAACGGTTTCGTCAAATTTGGCTTTCGCGTTGTCTTTGCATAAAGCAACCGCTTCTTTAAGTGTATAGAGCTTTTTGCTGTCTATCGCTTTTTTTGCTGTTTCAAGTCTTTTTCCCATCTTTTCTCCTTTAGGTCAACGGGCCGAAGCCCTCCCTGGGTAAAAATTTATTTTACGATATCGACGCCCATGCTTTTGGCCGTGCCTTTTACCATCTCGGCGGCCTGTTTGACGTCTTTGGTGTTCAAATCGGGCAATTTTTCGGCCGCGATTTCTTCACACTGTTTCTGCGTAAGCTTACCTACTTTATCTTTGTGAGGTGCGCCAGAACCTTTAGCAAGGCCCAGTTTCTTCACGATAAGGACCGCCATAGGCGGCATCTTGGTGATAAAGGAAAAAGATCTGTCTTCGTATACGGTGATAACGACCGGGATCTTAATGCCTTTTTCTAATTTTGCTGTTTTGGCGTTAAACTGCTTGCAGAATTCCATAATGTTGACGCCGTGCTGACCCAAAGCCGGACCTACCGGGGGGGCAGGGTTGGCTGCGCCTGCAGGAATTTGCAGTTTAATATAGCCTTTAATTTTTTTCTCTTTTGCCATTTTAATTTTACTCCTTAATTTCCCCGCTTAAGCGGGTTGCTGCCAAAATTAATTGATTTTTTCCACTTGCAAATAGTCAACTTCCACGGGGGCGGCTCTGTCAAATACGGTTACCATGACTTTAAGCTTGTTTTTGCCTTCGTTGACATCTTCTATAACGCCCACGAAATGCTTAAACGGCCCTTCCGTAATGCGGACTTGCTCGCCGCGGTTGAATTGAACCGCATGTTTGGGCTTGCCGTCGGTAACGGTGGTAAGTTCCACTATGCCGGCGATTTCCTCTTCCGGAAGCGGAACAGGATAAGGATCGCCCAAAAAGCCCGTTACCCCGACGATATTTCTTATAAACCAATAAGACTGGCTGGAAAGTATCATCTCAACCAAAATATATCCGGGGAAAAATTTGCGTTTTCTTAAAGTTTTCTTATTTTGTTTGACTTCAACAACTTCTTCGGTAGGCACTAATACGTTGAAGATTCTGTCGCCAAAATTTTGAACTTTTATCTGGGTTAAAATCTTTTCTTTTACTTTATCTTCATGTCCGGTTTGGGTGTGCACCACATACCAGAATTTTTCTTGCGCGGAATCGGCGTTGGCGGAGGCCGCAGCGGGTTGATTGTTGGTGATTTCTTCGCTCATTATTAATTGCCCCCGATAATTTTGCCCAGTATCGAAGATAATATGAAATCTATCCCGCTTATATATATTGAAATAATAGCGACCACGATAAATACGAATATCGTGGATTGTATCATCTGCGCCCTGGAAAGCCATACGCTCTTTTTAAGTTCGAAGTATGACTCTCTTAGAAAACTAATTGCTTTGTTCATATAACCTACCGTTATTTAAAATCTGGCAGGAGCGGAAGGACTCGAACCTTCAGTCCCGGTTTTGGAGACCGGTGGTTTACCAGTTAACCGACGCTCCCAATTGAAATTTGATACGCGAATTTATTTGGAAGCTTTGCTTTCTTTATGAACGGTCTGTTTGCCGCATTTTTTGCAAAACTTGTTCAATTCTACTTTATAATCTTTCTTTTTGCCTTTCGCGAAATAGTAGTTTTTATTCTTGCATTGCGTGCAGGAAAGCACGAATGTTAATCTTTCTGCTGTTGCCATTTTCTTTTCCTGTTTTAAAATACCGAAAGAAGGGCTTTACGCCCTCTTCTAAAGATACCTATAGGGACATTGTTTTCAATGTCCCTATTAGGTTTTTGCTGCAAATTATTACTCGATAATTTTGGTAACGACGCCGGCGCCTACCGTCCTGCCGCCTTCCCTGATTGCGAACCTTACTCCTTCTTCCATCGCTACAGGCGTGATCAACGTTACTTCTATTTCCGCGTTGTCACCAGGCATTATCATGTCGCCTTTAAACTGCAACTCTCCGGTTACGTCCGTCGTCCTAAAGTAGAACTGCGGTTTGTACCCAGGCGTTAACGGTGTGTGTCTCCCGCCTTCGTCTTTCTTCAAGATATATACCTGACCGATAAATTTCTTGTGCGGCGTTATGCTCTTCGGCGCTGCCAATACCTGCCCTCTTTCTACCTGCTTCTTGTCTATACCTCTAAGCAAGATGCCTACGTTATCGCCAGCTATACCTTCGTCCAATAACTTCCTGAACATTTCTATACCCGTCGCTACTGACGTTAACGTATCTCTAAATCCGATGATTTCAACCGCGTCGCCTACTTTTATGTGGCCCCTTTCAATCCTGCCCGTAGCTACCGTCCCGCGGCCAGTAATTGAAAATACGTCTTCTACAGCCATCAAGAACGGTTTGTCCGTTTCTCTCTTCGGCTCAGGTATCCACGTATCCAATGCTTCCAAAAGGTTCTTTATCGCAGGTACGCCGATTTCGCTCTGATCGCCTTCTATCGCTTTCAACGCGCTCCCTCTGATTATCGGCGTGTTGTCCCCGTCAAATTCATATTTGCTTAATAACTCGCGAACTTCCATTTCCACTAAGTCCAAAAGTTCCGCTTCTTCTACCAAATCTACTTTGTTCAAGAACACTACCAACTTCGGTACGTTTACCTGTTTGGCTAACAATACGTGCTCTTTCGTCTGAGGCATAGGACCGTCTACCGCTGATACCACCAATATCGCGCCGTCCATCTGCGCCGCACCAGTGATCATGTTCTTAATATAGTCCGCGTGGCCCGGGCAGTCTATGTGCGCATAGTGCCTCTTGTCTGATTCATATTCTACGTGTGATACCGCTACCGTTACGATCTTGCTCGCGTCCCTTACTACACCGCCTTTCGCAATGTCGCTGTACGCCATCTCTTTGGATTTGCCTTCGCTCGCCAATACTTTCGTCAATGCGGCCGTTAACGTCGTCTTGCCGTGGTCTACGTGCCCAATCGTTCCGACGTTCACGTGCGGCTTGCTTCTTGAAAACTTCTCCTTTGCCATATTAATTGTCTCCTGTATGTTTTTAATTAAATTCAAAAGCTGGGAATGGGAATCGAACCCACGACCTTCTCCTTACCATGGAGATGCTCTACCAGCTGAGCTATCCCAGCAAAATCTTAATTTACCAAAGTTCCAAGCGGGCGAAGGGAATCGAACCCTCGTCATCAGTTTGGAAAACTGAGGTTCTACCATTGAACTACGCCCGCGTGGGCATATCTCATTATATCAAATTTTATCGGACAAAAAACCCTTAGGCCTTTGCTCCGGAACTTAAATTGCAGGCGCGAGGGAGAATCGAACTCCCGAATAGCAGTTTTGCAGACTGCCGCCTTACCACTTGGCCATCGCGCCGTGCATATAAAAATTCTTTCCTATTAATTATAATAAAATTTACCCTTTATTGTAAACAGTTTTTAAATATCGGAGACTCTGTATACCGTTAAAGCAGTAAAATCCTCCCCCGGTTTTATCGCCGTTGAAGGGAAATCAGCATGGTTGGGACTGTCGGGAAAATGCTGCGTTTCCAAACAAAAAGCGCCGAAACGTTTGTAGATAACTCCGCCTTTGCCGGAATCTTTCCCGCTTAAAAAGTTGCATCCGTAAAAATGTACGGAAGGCTGAGTGGTAAGAACTTCCAGCTTAAGGCCGCTTGCGCAGTTAATGGCGGCCGCGCCCAAAAACAAATTGCGGCCGTTGTAATCATCACAGACAAAACTGTGATCATATCCGCCGCAATATTTAAGCTGAGAGTCATCCGCATTAAGCTCCGCGCCGATTTTTTTAAAAGAAGTAAAATCAAAAGGAGTGTTTTTGACTTCCGCCGTATCGCCAGAGGGGATTAAATTTTTATCAACAGGCAGATAATGCGCGGCGTTGATAAAAAGTTTATGGTCCAAAACGTCTTTTGAATGATCGCCCAAATTAAAAAAAGCGTGATTGGTAATATTAAGGACGCTTTCTTCCGAACATTGCGCGTGTACCTCGAACAGAAGGGCGTTTTCATCCGTAAGAGTATAGCGGACTTTTATTGAAAAATCACCAGGATAACCGTCCAGGCCCGCAGGCAGAAAACAAGACATCTCCGCCGAGTTGGAAGAGATATCGCAAATCTTCCAAACTTGTTCGTTAAGGCCTTTAAATCCGCCGTGCAAATGATTGGGGGGATTGTTGACGCTTAGCGAGTATTCGCGCCCGCCGAGTTTAAATTTCCCGTTTGCTATCCTGCCGGCATAACGGCCTACGACGGCGTTAAAATAACGTTCCGAAGCGTTTTTGTAGCCCTCCAGCGAAGCGGGGCCTATTACTATATCGTGCAAAAGGCCGTTTTTATCCGGGACGATAAAAGACGCTACTCTCGCCCCGTAATTACTAAGCTGAACCAAAGCACCTTTTGTATTGGCCAGATTTATCAATACGCATTTATCCGCGCCGACATATCCTTCAAAATCTTGTTCTTTAAGGCGAAGTTCACTCATAAACACCCCCCGATACAACTATACAGCCATTGTATAAAAATAAAACTTTTTTGCAACAAAAGCGAAAAAGGATTATATTTTATCGACGGAACAAATAAGATTTTTAATTTTTTCGGCCCGGGGGCTTGACATTTGTTTTTTTAATCGTATTATATTGATACGGGCAGCAAAAACAGGGGGTTCTGAAAGAATAGAACCAGTTCCCGCTCCTACATAAGGAGGCTGCCCGTTTTGAAAATTTGAAACGGTTTGGCTGGGTGGTGTTTTCCGGCGGTGCGGTGTTATGAATGTAGACGCCGCGTGACGTGAGGACGCCGGATGCGGGCAAAAAATTCCCTTGGGTGGGTGCTCGCAGGAGACAGCCGGACTGAGGGCCGGATGTCCGGGTGGTTACTTGTCCGTCGTTATGGGCGGCGAACCGGTTGTTTAGGATGTCTGTGCCGAGGAGAAGGTATGGAGGATAGCTCCAGTTGTAAAAGCGGGCGTTAGCTTGTTACGAAAGGTAATGGATAATTACAGGTGTAACAGTTAAGGCCCGCTTTTTTATTGCCAAAAATACGGCACATCGGCAATTTCCGCAGATATAATCTAATGATAAAAAGCCCCGGGTTTGAGCCCGGGGCTGTTGGTTCGTGAAGTAAGACCGGCCTAAGCCGAAGCTTCGTCCGAATCTTGCTTTTGGCGGAAAATCACTCTCTTTACCCAGCCTCCGAAATCGTCAAACAAAGAGTATGCCACAGGCGCCATAAGCAGGGTAATAAGCAAGGCCAAAGTCTGCCCGCCGATAATTACGATGGCCAAACTGCGCCTTAAACCAGAGCCCGCGCCGGTGCCCAAAGCCGTCGGTATCATACCGGCGATAATGGTTACCGTCGTCATCAAAATAGGGCGCAGCCTTACCTTGTTGGCTTCCATAATGGCGTTATACTTATCGTATCCGGCATGGCGCATGGTATTGGTATAGTCCACCTGCAAAATGGCGTTTTTGCTTACTATACCCATTAACATGAATATGCCCAGCAAGCTGAAAATATTAAGCGTTTCCCCCGTAACCATAAGGGATAAAAGCGCGAAAGGTATCGTCAGCGGTATGGCCGTAAGAACTACGAACGGGTGGACATAACTTTCAAACTGGGAAGCCAAAATCATATAAATGAACAATATCGCCAAAGCGAAAGCCATTGCAAAGCTTGACAACATTTTGCCCATTTCGTTGGATTGGCCGTCCAGCGCGGAAGTATAGTTGGCCGGAGGATTAAGCTCTTTAAACGCGGAATCAATAATATTGATTGCGCGGTTCATGTCCATTTTGCCGGAGGTGTTGGCCTGAACGGTAATTTTTCTTTGCCTGTTCATTCTGTTTATCTGAGAAGGACCGAAGCCCTGCTCTATTGTAGCCAAGCTGTCCAGACGTACAAGCGTATCCCTGCCGTTTTGCACCGCGGGTATCATCAGCGCGGAGATGACTTCTTTATTGTTTCTGTAATCCTCATCGGCGCGGACGCGGATTTCATAAAGTTCGTTGCCTTCTTTATACTTTGAAATATCCTCTTCGCCGCCGACCAAAGTGCGCAAAGTGCTTGCGATATCGCTTATTTTTACGCCGAGGTCATGCGCTTTGTCGCGGTCAATGGAAACCCTGTATTCGGGTTTGGCGAAGTCAAAGTCCAAGTCCAAGTCTATAATGCCGGGAACGTCTTTTACTTTGTCATACACCGCATTGGCGTAGGCCAAGAGTTCGTTCATATCAGGGCCGGATATAACGTATTCGACTTTGGTTGAACCTTCCCCCGGAGAACCGCTGATAATGAAGACCTGGCTTTTTACGGTATCATATTTGGCAAGAATGTTTCTTGTTGCGTCAATATACTCAAAAAGGGAATAGCCTTTGCCCCTTTTCTTTAGATCTTCAAGCTCCAATATGAAATATCCCCTGTTGGTGGAAGAACCGGTGTTTACGATACTGTCGGCGGAAACGCCCACGCCCGTAAAAAGCTTGTCGATATGCGGCATTTGCTTAAGTTCTTTTTCAACCTGCCTCATGAATACCGACATCTGCTGATAGCTGGTGCCGTCGGGAGCTTTAAGGTTTATCTGATATTTGCCGGAATCGTCTTCAGGGATAAAATCAACGCCGATTAAGCCGCTGGCCAAAATAAATATCGGGGAAACGGCCAGCAACAAAGAAAATACAACCATTAAAAGCTTATGCGCCATGGCGAATTTTAAACAAGTCATATAGACCTTGTTAATGGCGTTGTTTACGCTGTCCACCATTTTATCCGCTCTGGATTTTTTGCGTTCGGTCTTTAAGAATTTGCTGCACAACATCGGGGTTAAAGTCAAAGCTATTAAACCGCTGATGCTGATTGCATACGCCACGGTAAGGCCGTAGCTTTTTACGAAGCGGCCCACCATACCGCTCATAAAAGCCAAAGGCACGAAAATTACCACCAACGAAGCCGTAGTCGCGACTACCGCGAATGAAATTTCCTTCGCGCCGTCTATTGCGGCTTGCATGGCCGTTTTACCGTATTCTTCCATGTGCCTGTGAATATTTTCAAGCATGATGATGGCGTCGTCAATAACGATACCGACCGCCACCGTCAAGCCCAAAAGCGTCATGTTGTTTAAGGTAAAATCGCTTAAATACATCAAAAAGAAAGTACCTATGATTGACGTAGGTATGGCCATGGCGGAAATAATCGTGGAACGCAAATCCCCCATGAACATAAACACCACTATTGCGGCCAAAAGCGCACCCACAACCAAGTGTTCCATTACGGCAAAGAATGAATCTTCAATATAGCCGGATGTATCGGAAATGGTATAAATTTCCACGCCTTTGGGAAGCAGAGGTTTTATTCTTTCAAGTCTTTCTTTTATAGCGCCGATTACGGCCAAAGTATTTGTGCCGGACTGCTTTTTGATGTTTAAAGACACGCTTCTTTTACCGTTGATAAAAGTGGCGGCCCTTTCATATTCGCCGTCATCTTCCACGCGGCCGATATCGGATATTTTTATGGGCACGCCGTTTACCGTGGCGATTACAATATCGTCAAAACTTTTTACGCTGTCGATACGGCCCAAAACGCGGAGATTGAAATCGTTGGCGACGTTTTCCACACGGCCGCCCGGGATTTCAATATTCTGTTCCGTTATGGCAGACTTTACCGCGCCTACCGAAATACCCAAAGAAGCCAGTTTAAGCGGATTTACCACGACATGTATTTCCCTTTCCCTTCCGCCTACGATATCCACCGAACCGATACCACTTACGTTTTCTATGTTTTCTTTAACTTGTTTTTTGGCAAGTTCGGTAAGTTCGATAATATCCATATCGCCGGTTACGACTACGTTTAAAATGGCCGCGGCGCCTATATCCAATTTGGAAATTACAGGAGAATCAATGCCGTCGGGCAAATCTTTTTCGATTTTGTTTACGTTGTCGCGGACTTCCTGAGCGGCGACGTCCGGGTCCTTTTCCAAATCGAATTTAATCATTACGAAAGACGCGCCTTCCATGGTTTGGGAAGTCATCGTGTCAATGCCGGAAATTACGTTTACGGCTTCCTCGACTTCTTTAGTGATTGAAGTTTCGATTTCTTCCGGGCTGGAACCCTGCAAAGTGGTCTGCACCGTTACATACGGAAAGTCCACATCCGGATACATATCCACGCCCATGCGGCTGTATCCGATAAGGCCCAAAACTATCAAAACCAAAGAGAACATAACGGTCGTTACAGGCCTTCTGATAAAAAGCCCGGATATGCCGCCGCCCCCGTTTTGGGTTTCTTTTTCCTGTTTAGATTTTTCTTGATTTTCTTGCATAATTATAAGCCTTATTTATTCTCGACTCTTATTTTGCTTCCGTCTTTAATGCCGAAAACGATTTTTATTACTTCGTCCCCGACCGACGCGCCGGAAAGAACTTCGTAAGTGTCGGTTGATTTAAGCCCGATTTGAACCGGCTTTTTGCTGACGGTTGAGCCGTCGACGTTTACCGTATATACGTAATTCTGCACGGAACCGTCTTCCGCGGTTTCGCTCTGTACGCTGGTCAAACTGACCGCCGGGACGTTTTCTTTCTCTTCCAAAACAAGATTTACTTTGGCAAACATCCCGGATTTAAGAGCGCCTTGCGAATTGTCGGCTTTAAGTTCCACCGTAACCACGCGGCTTTGAGAGTCGACCACAGGGCTGATTTTGTAAACTTCGGCTTTAAACTTTCTGTTTTCGAAAGCTTCGACGGTGAAAGAAGCCTCCTGACCCAAACGAATTTTGCCGATATATCTTTCGGGAATATCAATCACTACGCGGACGTTCTCCTGATTTACCACCATTGCCACGGGAGTGCTTTTGGTAACGTTCGCACCGGGGTCGAGATAGGTTTTGCCGATAACGCCGTTAATGGTAGAAGGCACCAAAACGGGCTCGTAAACCGCGCCTACTTCGTCGCGTTCAATCAAAGCCAAACTTTGGTTGCGTTTTACTTTGTCGCCTTCTTTTAGTACGTTTTCCAAGAGCTTGCCGTCAACTCTGGGGAAGATTACAGCCTCCTCCCAGGCTTTTATGCTGCCCGTAATCAACAAATCCAGTTTTACGTCGCGAAGGCTGACGTTCTCAGTCTGTACGACAAAAGTGTCGGTTTCGATTTCTTCCAGTTTGCTCTTTCCGCTTCCGCCCGAGCAAGCGCATAAGACAAAAGCCGACAATATTAACATTGATATTTTTTTCATTTTTGCGTAACCTCTTTACCTACTGCGTAATTCAAATTGGACACCGCCGTGAAAGCATCGTGCACGGCCTGTACATATTGTAGTTCGGCGTCATGTAAAAGCAAGGCCGAATCATCCAAATCAAGCCTGCTGGCAAGGCCGTTTCTGTAACGGATATTTGTTCTGTCAAGATTTTTCCTGGCTTCTTCTATAGTGCCTTTTGTGGCCAAAATTCTTTTTTTGGCTTCGTTGAAATTTAACCAGCTTCTTTTTACTTCAATCCTTATATTTCGCTCCGTGTCGCGGGCTTGCAAAAGGGCTTGGTCATAAGCCAACTTGCGCTGTTTTACCAAAGAATCAACCCTAAAACCCTCAAACAAAGGAATGCTTACCCTTAAACCGACATTGCTTCCCCAAGAAGAATTATGGCTTTCCACAGGTATCATAATATGATCGGAAGTGCCGCTGTAAGTTAAATTAGCGAAAGCGGCTATGCTGCCGTAATGATCGGCTTTGGCTATCTTTACCTGCTCTTCCGCGGCTTTGACGTTCAAATCAGCAATTACAAGCTCGGGGCGGTTCTCTTCCGCCATTTTATAGAGTTCTTCCAAACCGGGCACTTTTATTTTAAGTACGTCCTGAAGCTGCCAGGTAAGAGAAAGCGGATCCTGAGGATCTTTATTAAGAACGCGGCGCAAAGTTAAAAGGCCCAAATCATAACTGTTTAAAGCCTGTATCAAAGGCGGTTCGCTGTTGGATACTTTTACTTTTTGGTTGAGGACGTCCAAATCGCTGGCCAAGCCTTGTTTGTATTTTGAAGTAATTTCCTTAAGGTGGTCCTTGGCGATATTAAGATTTTCCTGCTGAACCTGTATCAAAGCGTGCGACAGAATTATGCCGAAGCACAAAGTCGTAACGACGTCTTTGATTTGGTTTTGAGTTTCCTCAAGCTGCAAATAGCCGCTTTGGGAAGCCAGCTCCGCCGCCCTTATGCCGGCCCTTACCGCTCCGCCTTTCCATAAAACCAAAGTGCCTTCCAAAGAAGCGCTGGCGGCGTTGTCCAAGCTCATTTTAAAAGAACCCATGGAGGTGATTATCTCCTGCCCTCTTAAGGCGCGGGTATAACTGCCGCTTGCAACTATCTGCGGATATACGGAAGACCAATACTGCCTTACCTGCTGGGCGTAAATTTCCGCATTCTTGCGCGCCACTTGGATGGTGGTATTGTCTTTCATGGCTAAGGCCACGGCCTCATCCATGGTTAAAGCCCCCTCCTGATTGGTGTCTTTGAGAGCGAACAAATCTATCCCGCCGGATTGCTTCCTTTGAGTTTTGTTCTGCGCCGCCGCGGCGGGCGCAGCAAACATATTAATAGCCATGCCGAATATAATCGCAAGGCTGAGAATTCTCTTCATTTAATTATTTCTCCCTGTAATCTATCGCCTTTAATATAGCGCGCGCCATATCCTTAGGATAAGAAGGCGAAAATTTAATAGCTTGCTCACAGCTGTTTAAAATCAAATGAGCGATGTTGGCGAAAATCAGCTGCAAAGCCATTTCCTTTCCTTTTTTCGTAATGGTTCCCTTTTTATATTCTTTTTCCAAAATCCCGGATATTACGGCGAAGTTTTGCTCTTTCACCACTTCGAACCTTTTGCCCAAATCCGGGTTTGACAAAAGATAACTGCTTACGTGAATCACGAAAGGAAACACGTCTTTATGACTGATGTCCTGCACGTATTCCGAAAAAATAAAAACAAGAATTTCTTCAAAAGAGGCGCCCGAGGCCGCAAACTTTTTTAAGTTCTCGTTGCTTACGACGTTTTTCTCCACTATCAAGCTGTAGCAAAGATCTTCTTTATCCTTAAAGTAGTAATAAAGGACCGGCTTGGTTACGCCGCAGGCTTCGGCGATTTCCCTCATGGAAATATCTTTGAGGCCCTTTTTAGCCATCAAAGCAAAAGCCTTGTTTTTTATTTTTTTCTTCATTGAAATTTCATTCTTTTTATCTTTCATATTGTTTACCTACCGGTAAGTATATTTTAACAAAAAACAAAAAATACTGTCAAAATTTATGCAAAAAAAATTACGCCCCGTCCGTTAAGAACGGGGCGCATTTGCCTAAAAACAAAAGCCGTAAGGCCAAGCCGCTATTTTAGTATAAGTTCAATCTTTTTAAGCTGAGCTTTATTGACTTTTTTATGAGGCGCGGCCACGGAATCGTACATGGTTTCGTTGCAGGCTGAGCAGCGTTTTAAAGCCGCTATGACCGGCACCGCGGACAAAATAAGTTTCTTGGCGGAAACTTCATTGCTTTTCATCGTTTCGTTTACTTTGGCGGCGGTAACTTCTTCGCCTTCTTTCCAAGAGTCGAAATCCGTAACCATGGCGCAAAAGCCGTAAGCCAAACCCGCTTCCCTGGCCAGTTTGGCTTCGGGGCAGCTGGTCATGCCGATTAAGGACCACCCCATTTTGCGGTGGAAATCGCTTTCGGCCTTTGTGGAAAAGGCCGGGCCTTCCATGCAAACCAAAACGCCGCCCTGCGCCGATTTGATTTTAAGCTTCTTGGCCTGTTTGTAAAGCTCGTTCTGCACGCATTCGCAAAAAGGATGCGCGAAAGACACATGCCCCACTATTCCGTTTCCGAAAAACGTTTGTGTGCGCCCGACGGTTTTATCAACTATTTGATCGGGGAAGACCAAAGTCTTGGGAGGGAGTTTCTCTTTTAAAGAACCCACCGCGCTGAAAGATAAAATTATCTTTGCTCCGAGCTTTTTTAAAGCGTAAATATTGGCGCGGTAAGGGACTTCGGAAGGAAGGAAAATATGATTCCTGTTATGGCGGGCCAAAAAGCCGACTTTTACGCCGCCGATTTCGCCGGTAATGATTTTGTCGGAAGGATCGCCGAACGGAG